>CALBNQ010000103.1 GCA_937896495.1 uncultured archaeon
TTAGCAAAATCAGTTACAGTCAAGTAAACAATCTTTGATATTCTTTTTCAGCAATGGTTAAAAATTTTTTAGAATCATTTCCAGTTTTTATCATAGATGAAATAATACTACCACCAGCACCAACACCTTCTTTTGCAAATCCTTCTGAAAATGCCTTTAATCCAGGAAATTGCGAATTGTCCATACCAGGATCCACAGAAATAATTGGAATATCTGCGATTTTTTGAACTAATTCTTTGAAATTTGCACTACGGTCATTTGTAACATAAGAAGTTGTTCCAATAGCAGTATTTTCTTCATTAAATCCAATTTTTGAGGCAAATGCTAAAACAGCAGCCATCTGAGTTCCACCAGCTAACATCACATTAGATACATCAGATGCTGAACTAAGCATTCCAGCAACAAAAGGGATCATCGGATCACCAACTTTTGCAACAATACTATAAGGATGATCAGAATCAATTCTTTGAAGTGCAGATTCAACAATTTGGTTTTTAAGTTCCACAGGATTTTCAGGGATGCTAGAACTTACTTTAGCATTGAAACCTAATGCTTTCAAGACACCAGAGGCAGTAGTTGTACCTCCAGGAATACTTTCACCAATTATTAGACAATCAGTTAAAGATGCCAAACTTCTTCCAACAATTCTACCAAAATCAACTGCGTGTGACACTTGAGAATCAGTCATAGCATCTTGAATTGAAATATTTTTTCCAAAAGATAACCCTGTATCAATGAATGGTAGTTGAGGCGGAACCTTACTTCCAGCATTAATTGTCAAATGAGGGATACTGGATGATTCCAAAGCAGATTTTGTAAGTACTCCAGGAGTAGGTTTTCCATCAGGAGTCATAGGTATTTGATCAATGGATTTACAATATCCATAATGAAGATATTCAGCATCAGCTGGGGGGGTGAATTGGATTGAATTTTTATCTGCACCTGCAAATGTGATTCCAGGAATTTCACAAGTTTCAGTGTAAGATATTACAAATGTAAAAAGAGATTTTCCAGATTTAATAGATTCAAAGAAATTTTGAATATTTTCAATGTTTCCAGATAATTCAAAATTATTCAATTTATTAACCCATCATTTCAAGAAATTGTTGTTCTGTTCTTTTCTGCATAATCATATTAGTCATTTTTTCTTTGCCAATTGTGGATACTTCAGAATTTCCATAATTATGACCAGGATACATTATCAGACTATCATCTAGAAAATAAAGGATTTCAAAAAGACTATGATAGAGTTTTTTTGCACTACCTCCAGGTAAGTCTATACGTCCACAATTCCCAACAAACAGCGTATCACCAGAAAAAAGTTTTCCATCACCTATCAAACAAATACTATCATCAGAATGACCAGGTGTATAAAGTACTTTTAATGAAGAATGTCCAAAATTTATAGAATCACCGTTTTTTACTGTAATATCATGTTTTAATTCAGATTTTTCATGTTGTACGACAGGAGCTCCAGTAGATTCGATCATTGTTTCATTTCCCAAAGTGTGATCAAAATGATGATGAGTGTTTACAATGTATTTTATTTTAAGATTATTTTCTTTAATGATCATTTCCAATTCTATCAAATCCCAAGATGGATCAATTATGATAGATTCCTTTGTTTCTTCATCAACGACAATATACGAAAAATTCTGCATGTTTCCTACTTGGATTTGATGTACAATCATAAAATTCCCTCTTCTGCTTCAGGAGGAATTCCAATTTTTTCAGCAAATAATTCACCAGTCAAATCTTTTCTTTTTGGAATACCTTGTTTCATTTTATGAAATGTAACTGTCATATCACATTTTGTATAGATATTTGCAGTTTCTCCTGTTTGAGGATCTAACCCAGAAGGGACATCTACAGCAAATTTGAAACAATCTGATTGATTGATAAAATTTATTGCAGATGCATATGGTTCTCGAATTTCTCCTGAAATACCAGTCCCCAATATACCATCAACAATTACATCAGGAATAAAATCAATATCAAAAGAATTACCAGATATTAATTTTACAGAGGACATTTTTTTCAGAATTGACCAATTCCAATTGCTTTCATCAGTTTTAATTTTTTCAGGGCTACCAAGAAGTATTACTGTGACTTTTGCATCATATCCAGCTAAATGTCTAGCCATTACCAATCCATCCCCTCCATTATTTCCTAAACCGACAAAAATCAAAATATTTTTTGAGTCTACATCTCCAAATTTTTCAACTAATCTTTTTACTGCAGCTGCACCTGCATTTTCCATCATGAATTTTTTCAAAAATCCCATTTCATGACCTTTGTTTTCAATATTGTACATTTGATCAACTGTGATTTCCATAATTAAGATGAAAAATATATCTAAAATAAGAGTTTAGTAAACGGCTTTATCCTAGTTTTAAGAGTGAATAAACATGACATTAAGAAATGTTAAATCATCATTAAACAAAATCATAAAATCATTAGGAGATATTCAAGATTCAAGAGAATTTTTATTGAAAAACACCAGAGAAATTATCATTCTTTGTAGTAAATCAATTATTGCAGTTCATAAAGGGGATTTGCAAGAAGGTAAAAAAAATCTAAAACAAGCAGAAATATTATTAAAAAAATACAAGAAAAAAGCTACTGGGCAACTCAGAAGGTATTTGATTACACCAGAACAAGAATTTGTAGAGGCAGCATGTCTTATTGCGATTGTTGAGAAAAAAGAAATTCCATCAGATAAAAAATTAGATGTAATGCCTGAATCATATGTTTTGGGATTACTAGATTGTGTTGGAGAATTAAAGAGGAGAATTTTTGATAAAATTAGAGTCGGTCAAACAGATGAGGCAACAGAGATTTTTGATATTATGGAAGATTTGTATCTTCAACTATACACTTTTTCAATGTATGATAAAGTAGTAAAAGAAGCTAGAAGGAAAATTGATGTTAATAGAATTTTGGTGGATGATGTAAGATCTGCAATTACAGAAGAAAAAAGAAGGACAGAACTAATCAAAACTTTGAAAAAATTAGAAAAATAATCATGTGATTTTAAGTGCGGACGATGGGATTTGAACCCACGAACTCCTGAGAGACTAGCCCCTCAAGCTAGCGCCTTTGGCCAGGCTGGGCGACGTCCGCAATAAAATTCTCATGTATGGTTTTTATAATCCTTGATTACCTTTTCGTTCGTATGTTAATTCCTGTCAGATGTTTTACATGTGGAAATATGGTTGCAGACAAGTTTGATGATTATCAAAATAAAGTAAAGGCAGGAGAAGATCCATCTAA
>CALBNQ010000104.1 GCA_937896495.1 uncultured archaeon
AACCAATAATTCCTAGCTCTCATCCCCCAGGACATGCAAAGAAAAAAAGAGAAGGGCTTCCAAAATCTGCAAAACAAATTCTTCCAGTAGGAATTTTTATTGCTACAATTTTAGGTGTGGTCTCATGGTGGGGAGTTGATTTAATTGTAATTGCTACTGCAACAGGAGGATTTTCTATTGGATTAGGTTTAGCATTACAAGAAACAATGCAGAATTATTTTGCGTATATAATGATTAGAAAAGACAAAATTGTAATTGAAGGTGATAGAGTACAATTAGACACAGGTTATAACGGAAATGTGCATAAAATTACTCCTAGAGTCACATATCTTAGAGATGCATTACACGAATCAATTGCAGTAATTCCAACAAGACAGTTAGTTAATGCTCAAATTATCAATTATTCTAAAGAAAATAAACTTGTTCCAGCTGTTGTAAAAGTTGGAGTTTCTTATTTGAATAATCCACGTCAAGTAGCTTCAATTTTAGTCAAAGTGGGAAAACGTGGAATGAATGAAATTTTGGATGGAAAAGGTAGACATTTAGTTAGACAAAAAAGATGTCCATATCTAAATGAAAATAAACCGAGTTGTGGTTGTGACAAAGAACTTCACGTAGAAGTAACACAACCAGTAATTAGATTTAATGAGTTTAATGATTCATCGCTTGACTTTTCGATGTGGGTTTATGTAAGAGATTATGGTGCTCAATTTAAAACTAAAACAGATTTAAGAATGATAATGTATGAAGAATTTAAAAAATATGATATTAGAATTCCATGGCCAATTAGAACTGTCTATCAGGGTGATGAAAAGAAAGAATTTGAAGAGATTAGTCAATTAGATCCAGATAGAAATAAAGTGATTGATGAATTTGGTCTTGGAGATATTGGTAGAGGAGAAGGAGATGATTAGATTGATTTTCTCAAAACTTAAGAATCCCATTAAATTACATTTTCTTGTTGAGTAGTATATCAGTAATTTCAGGAAAATCATCTGAAGATTTAGCAAAAAAAATAGCAAAAAAAATCAAAGCTGATTTGATAAAATCATCAGTTAAAGTTTTTCCTGATGGTGAAAGCAAGATAACATTAAGTGGAAAAATTTCAAAAAGAAAATCAATTGTAGTACAATCAATTTATCCTCCTGTTGATTCAAATCTAATTCAAGCATTATCTTTAATTTCAAAAGCAAAGGAAATATCATCTGAAGTAATTACAGTTATTCCTTACATGGGATATGCAAGACAAGATAGAGAATTTTTACCAGGAGAAGTGGTAACAATGAAAGTTCTTGCAAAATTATTCAAGGGTGTAGGTACATCAAAAATAATTGTAGTAGACATCCATAATTTGAAGGGTTTCGAGTATTTCACTATCAAAAATAAAAATGTAACAGCAATTCCAGAGTTGGTCAAATATTTCAAGAAATTGAGGCTAAAAAATCCACTTATTGTGTCTCCAGATCAAGGTGGTAAAGAAAGAGCAAAAGAATTTGCAAAAGAATTTGATTTAGAATTTATTGCATTAGAGAAAAAAAGAGACAGAAAAACAGGAAAAGTGAAAATCAAAACTAAGAGTGTTGATGAAGTAAATAATAGAGATTTGATTTTAGTTGACGACATGATCAGTACTGGTGGAAGTATAATTAATGCAACACAATTTCTTAAAAAACAAAAATGTAAAAGAGTATTTGTTGCATGTACACATGCTCTATTAATGAATGATGCTGAAAGAAAAATTAGAAAAGCAGGAGTTACAAAAATTGTTAGTACAAATACAATTCCTGGAAAAACATCACTTGTTGATGTTTCAAATACAATTGCAAAGGCAATTAAATAATGCCAGAAAGTTTTTTTGTGTTATCTAAAGATTATCTAGAACTTGCAATAGATGAAATAACTACATTAGCAAAAATGTATGATAGATTTTCTAAAATTAAAATAATTTCAAATTTGGTTATAATTCAATCAAAAACAAATTGGAATGAAATATCAAACCGTGCATCTTTTGTTAAAGTATCAGGACAAATACTAAGAAAAATGTCTGGGTTATTTTTAGATGAAGGAAATTTTGAAATTCTTAAAAATGCAAAAACGTTTGTTTGTAGAATAATAAATTTATCATCAAATCAGTTCAATATCCCAGAATTAGAAAATTCAATGGGTGATATGATTTCAAAATTTTCTCATGCAAAAGCAAAAATGGAAAATCCAGACATTACAGTATATCTTATTTTTACTAATAAAGAAAATTTTTTTGGTTTCTCAAAAACAATGAAACAGAAAAAACGACCAAAAAAAGTAAAGATGTATCCTCATGAATTGGATTGGAAGTTAACAAGAGTAATGATTAATCTAATTGGAGTAAAACAAGGAGAAACGATTTGTGATCCATTTTGCGGTACAGGAACTACTCTTTTAGAAGCTGAATCTATGGG
>CALBNQ010000105.1 GCA_937896495.1 uncultured archaeon
TTGTAATTGTATGTGATCATTAGATGAGATTAAAAATTCAGCAGACTCTATGTTTCCATTATACTCTACAGATACATTATGAAATCCCACACCCAAATCATCAGATATAGGTAAAAATCCCCCATACATCCCGTCAGAATTTGATGTTACATGAGAAATAGTTTTTCCGTCAATCTTCACTGCAATATCACCAACATAATTAATGGTGCCTGAAAAAATTACAGTATCAACAAAATAAGATGTTGATTCAAACAAAGTCTCATTAAGAAACAATGGAGTATGAGAAATAGAGGATTCATCTATTTCAATTAATTCAGAAATTTCTTCATCAGGTATCAAATCACCTAAAATCTCAAATGTTCCAAATGGAATGCTAGTTTCATTTTCAATGTATGATACTGTATAATTTCCAAAACTCCATGTACTATCTAACAACAAGAAATAATCAATTACTCCATCATCTCCAGAATACGTAAAGGATTCAGAAATAATCTCACCATTTAGTGAAAGAGTAACTGGAGTCTTGCCAGAAAATGATTCCATATTTGCAGTATAGTGAACACTGGAACTACTTTGAGTGTCACTAAATGATACAGAGTAATTTTTTATCTCAACTGTATCCTCAACTGCAACAATTACCTCATCTATAATTTCATCCTCAGGCAGTATTGCATGATTAATCACACTAAATGAAGAGGGCTCATCTACAAAGTCCCCATAGGTAACATATGCAGTATATTGTCCTGATACCCATGAATCATTTACAATTATTGGCATGTAGTAATCACCAGATTCTGATGCAATAAGATGCGATTCAGAATCTGCACCATCAGGGGAGATTAGATGCACAGTTACAGGATCCCCTGAGATGTAATCATCCAGGTTCCCTGATAATATTACCTGCTGTGACTGACCGGTATTAATTTCAACTTCAAATGTATCTACCATCTTTTGCATCTCTCCTTTCATTTTCATAAACAAGTCCATACTCTGAATTTGTGGGACAGAAAAAGACTGCTCATTTAGTGTAAAGGATTTGGAGTGAAAGGATTTCTCACCAATCAGTCCAGAAATTTGATACTCTCCGTATTCCCAAGGAGTGTTTGTTGTATAATCATACAATACCATACTTGTCTCAAATGAGCCATTATCTAGGAGTATTGTATCCTCATACATGGTAACATCTTCTTTGCCAACACTTAGAGTAACTTGTGGTTCATCAGTTTCTATAGTTCCTGCAACTTCCAAAATGGTGTAATCATGAGACACACTAGATGATATTTCAAAAGAGCCAACTAGTTGGGATTCAGTAAAGATTGGAGTCTCCCAATTGTTTTGTATGATAAATGTAACTGGAGATATTTTATCATCCAAATAAGTTGCAGAGACCAGATACTCCCCTGCAATCCAGTGTTTGTCAATTGGGATTAATCCTGAAAATGTTCCATCACTTGAAGGGGATGCATAAATTGTTTCAATTACTCCATCAGGTTTTGTGACATCAATTAATACAAAGTATCCTGTTTGAGAATTGTACAAGTTTCCTGTAATGTAAATAATTTCATGAGAATAATTTTCTAAAATTAGTTCATCTACAGAAAGTGAAATAAATGGATCTATATCCTTGGACATGTTTTCATGAATTACAATTTCTGATACAACTTCATTGTCTCGTAAAATTACAAATGATTCAGAATCTAAAATGACTCCCTGATATGTTAAATTAATAATATAATTTCCACTAGACCAATTCTCATTTAGTCCTATTATGCCATGAAATGTATCTCCAATGGAACGAAGTGAAACTTTTTGAGTGACATCGCCATTATGTGTAATTTCAAGGAATGGGAGATGTATGTAATCACTCATCTCAACAAATATTGGAAGATTAATCAAGTCATCAC
>CALBNQ010000106.1 GCA_937896495.1 uncultured archaeon
ATAATAAATCCATCAATATTATTTTTAGAGATCAAACTGAAAATTTGGTTTGTAAGTTCTTGAAATTCATTTGGTTTTGTTTTGGAGCTGACTACAATTTTGATAAAAGTTGTTTTCTTTGATTTTACTGATGATGCAAGACATTTTAGAGTATGACTGATTAATTTTTTATAATGATTAGAATCTACAAAATCAGAATCTTTTGTTTTAAATTCAATTTTAATAATATCAAAAAATGGTAAAACGTGGTTGAATCTATCAATATCAAAACATGAAGATTCAAGATATGTTGGGATTTTTTTCTCTTGCATATGCTTTGCAAGTAATGCAACTGCTTGATATTGAATTAAAGGATCTCCTCCTGTGAAATTTACTTTGTAGGTTTGTTCTTTTAGATTAGAATCAATCAATTGATTTGCATCCTCTATTGTGTATTCTGTACCAGAATCAAGGGGTAGAGATTCTTTAGTATCACAATAAAAACAAGTGAATGGACATCCTGCTAATCTTACAAAAAGAGTTTTTGTTCCATAAAGAATTCCTTCTCCTTCAACTGATGTGAATATTTCAAATAATCTTACTTTCAAGTAATAATCTTAAATTTTTTCATTATTTATTCAATGAGCTTTTAATGCATGACAGGTTCTTTTGAATAAAATAATCCTGAAATAAAGAACACTACGCCTAAAATTCCAATAGTACTCCCAACTAATTCTATTTGGTTTTGTAAATCTCCTTCAATTGGAGCCCATAACCATGCCATTAAAGCACCAACTATAATCATTGGAATTCCTACTCCAATGGTAATTGCTTTAGATGCCAATGATCAAATTGTTTAGAAAATGTATATGAAGCTTATGCTATCTAATCAACTGAAAGTTCTATGTTTCTCAATAATTTGTTTAATTCATGAAAAACTATCTTTGCATCACTAATCTGATTTTTTGAGATTAAATCTCTAATTTCTTCAATTAATTTATGAGCTTTATCAATTTGGGTTTTAGTAGCACCAGATTCTAATGCTTTTTCTAATTTTTCTTCAATAGAATTTACTTGTTTATTTACAAATTGTTTGATTCTATCAGATAATCCATGTGATGAAGAATTACGAATTTTTTCCTCAATAGAAATGATATGATATTTTAACTGATCAATAGTTTCAGAAGGATTCCCGACTCCATTATTAACTTGATTCCTTGCATCTTTGAACAAATCATAAACTTTCGTGAAATCTACTGAAGTATCATGTTTTTTAGAAATAGTTTTTAGAGTTTTAATGTATTTTTCTAATCTATCAAGTTGGCTTGAAAAATCTATTTCAGATATTTCAGATGTAGTAATTTTTGTTGTTGAAGTTGATTTTGAAATTATTTTAGAGATTTGTTTAAACGATTTCATTGCTGTAAGAAAATCTTTTTTTGATTTCTCTACATCATCAGGTAAAGAATTTTTTAATGATTTTACAGATAAATGTCCTTTATCATATAATAATTTAATTTCAACAGGGATGGAATTATTGAATATTTCATTTAATTGATTTTGGATTTGTTTATCAGCTTGTGTAGCAATATGTATTAAAATGTCAGGATTATTTTGTGCATATACATCATTAATCAATGATGTAAATAATATTCCAAAAACTAATACAAATATTACAAAAAATGTTAATGTATTCATTCTTCTTCCTCAATATTCTTTCGTAATTTTACTAAATTTTGAAGATCTTTCTTTTCAATCTCAATGATTCCATTACGTTCTAACCTTTTTACTGCACGCCACATAGTAGTTCTTGGTTGTAAGAATTTTTTTCGTAATTCACTTTCAAATACTTGCCCTCCTTTACTAGAAATAAATTTCACTATTTCTTTATCATCTTCACGAATATTTGGTTTTAATTTAAAAATTGTTTCAGTATCAATTATTTCATTTTTTTGTATAGGATCAATTATTTTTGTTTCAGAAATCGATTTTACAGATTTTCGTTTGGTTTTAGTAATTAGTATTATTATAATGATGATAATTACTATTCCACCAATTAAAAGATAAAGAAAATAATCAAAATTCAGAGTTGTATCAGTTTGTTCTAAAGGAGTAAAAATGTTATTTGTACTGAAGATATAATCAATTTCAGTTTCACCACTGGATAAAGTTAATAGATTTTGTTCATTAATTAATTGCATATCAATAGGAAGATTGGTCATACCTACAATTGCTGAATTTTTTGGTAAGAGTAATGTAAAATCAGAAGGAGAATTTAAAGAAAATGTCCAAACTCTATTTTGTTTAGATACTAAATCATGAATGTCATAATCAACAAAAATTATAGATGAACCAAAAGTTGTAATTAATGCAGAATCATCTAATATATCAACATCAAGTAAAAATTCATTTTCATCAACAACTACTAAATTATCAATTGTACTTCCAAAAAGTTCAAGCTCATAGTTATTTGCAAGAGGATCTACATCAATTTGTGTAGAAATATGAGTAGAACCATCAGGATAAACGATCAGATCTAGTGTTCTAGAAGAACCTAATGAAGAATGAATTGGTATCATCACAGCTACAATAATCACACTAGCTATCAAAAGAGATACTTTTACCATTGTGTAGAAAATACAATTATTCCTTACAAAAAGTATTCCATATTCTTTAAGAAACTCTTTTCTAGAAATGGGTACAATTTCAAGATTCATTTGAATCAATACCTTAGATTCATACTCTCTACTAGTCCTTGAAATCTCTTAAATTCCTGAAAGAAATGTAATCCTTTTTCAGTAATTTGAAAGACTCTGTTTCTGTCATTTTTGATTGAATCTACTAAGCCTGCTTCTACCAGTTTCTCACATTTGTCTAGTACTGCATAGTGAGAGAGATTAGCTTTTCTAGAGATTGCAGATACAATTATTCCATCACGACCACCATCAGCGGTAACATCTAAAATATCACCCATTATGCCCATTTCGGACCTGTATTGTTGTTTTGACATGTAATAGTATAGAATTGATTAGTTAATGAGGAACATTATGAAATTCCATAGCGGAACGCATAGCGGAACAGTGTTTCAATTAGGGGAAAAGTGATAAAATCATAATTTTGTCTTTTTATTGATTAAAATCATTCACAAGGTCAGTTTTGAGATTCATGGTAACTTTTTATTCTTATTTTAAAAAGGTAATCATAAAATGTTTGATAAATTCAAGAATGATGGAGAAGAAATGGTGGAAGAAAGAATAGAAGAGAATTCCAATGAGGATGAAATAGAGAAAACTGAAGTTAATTCTAGTCAAATTGGGATTGGAGAATTAATGGGTAAACGTGAAAAATTAGAAGATGCGATAGATTATGTTGGTTTGATGATTAAGAATCTTAAAGATAAGAGAACTTTACTTGAAAAAGATATCGAGGAAGAATCAGTAGATATTAAAAATCTTAAAGAAAAACTTCAAAAAGTTAGTGAATATATCGATGAAGAAAATAGAGGAATTCAAGAACTTGCTAATAAAAGAAAACAGGTAGAAACTGAAGCCGATGAAGTTGGAATAATAATCAATAATTTAAGAGAAAAGTTATCAGGAGTAGATAAAATTATTGAAGAAGAAGGAAACAGGGTTAAACAAGTAAAAGAATCTAGAGATTCTATAGAAAATTAAATTTTAAATTAAAGAAATTTGGCAGTTGTTTCTTGACTGTTATTTGGAACTGAAGGAAACATTTGACCTGCAGAACTTTCAGCTACTGCAGCAGCTTCTTTGAGAATATTTTCAGATTCAGCATTTGTAGTTTCATCCATTCCAAATGTAGCATCACCTGAGAAACTTTCAGTCATAAATCCACCGAGCATTTCTGCCATTTGTCCAATTTCCTGTTCTGCTCCAGGCATTACTTTTCCTAAAGATGATTTTAAATTCTTCATTAATCCCATAGTTGGCATTATAGCTACTACAGTATCACCAAGATCACTAAATGTTGTTAATCTTAATTCAATTTGTTCTAATGCAATTCTAGCACTACTCATAATTTTTGTAACTTTTCTAACTTCAGCTAATTCATTTCCTAAAACTTTACTTGTATGAGTATCATGATTTTGAGTTGCATCAACAATTCTTTGAAATAATTTTGCATCACGATCTTTTAAACTAGCAAGTAATGTATCCAATTTTTTAATTTGTGATTGTAATTTTTTTATTCCAGACTCAACTCGTGGTTTAAGAGCGCCTTTAGGCTTGATAGTATCATTAATTTTATCAGAAATTCCTGGTTTTGTTTGTTTTATCCATTTATTATGAAAATTAGGCATAAGTTTGTTGTAATAAAATGTAGTTAATATAAAATGTAAAAAATGCTTTACTGAATGTTGAATTTTATTAACTTAAAATTATAAAAAATTAG
>CALBNQ010000107.1 GCA_937896495.1 uncultured archaeon
AATCATAGGTCCTACTTTTTCTTCAGTAAAACTTGGTGATGCATAAACTAAACGTAATGGTTCATTTCCATTTATAGGGTATTTAATTTCCTTCACATATACAGTTTCTAAACCTGATACATAAAGAGGTAATTCTTGGTTAGTTTGAATATCCCAATAAGGTATAGGTTTGAAAGGAATCATTTTTCCAAGTAATGTATTATTCCAAAAATAATCAGTACCACTAATTCCATCATCGTGTAAATATTTAGAAGAATTTTTTCCAGCAATTTTCATGAACCACTGTTTTTTGGATTCATCACCACCTCCTTGTAAAAAATAAATTGATTTATCAGCATCTATTTTTTCACCTACTACAAATATCAAAATATAATCAGCTTGTATTTCATTAAGAGAAATCCATGCTGCAGCAGGATCATCTAGTAATATTTTTGCAATATTTTCAATTACATCTGTTTTGATAGTAGAACTGTCTGATAATGTAGAACGTTCACCAAGTGTAGAAATCCAATATCCATAATCCCACCAAGAGGCAATTACAGCATTTTTAGGAGTATTGTATTTAATCCAATTCAGAGAATCTAACCAATCAGTAGTGGCTATAGGGAATATAGAAGCACCATTTAGAATAGTGGGTGGAATTTCAGATAAACGAAAAACATCACCACCAAATGGATTTGTTAATGAAAATATCAATAAAACAACAATTCCTGTCACAAAAAACAATTTTATCATTTTGCTAATTGATGTATTGTTACTTTGATTTTTTTTAAAAAATTCCTTTATCAAAACAGTTAATCCTAAAGATGCTAAAATGGTTAAAGCAATTGATGCAAAAATTTCTAATCGAATAAAAGTTGAACTAACATATACTCCAGCAATTCCTAAAATCAATGAAAAACCAAACATGTCATTTTGAATAAATTTTTGATTTTTATTTTGAAGATTTTGAAAAATTAGCCAAATACCAATTCCTGAAAAAATCATAAGAATTGAATGATATTGAAAAGATTCTGCTAATGTTGTTGTAGTATGCTCAGAAATTGAATCTACTAAAGGATTAGTTGTAGTCAAGAATGGATTTAACACATTTAGATATCTGTAACTGGGTAAAGGAAAAAATTCAGAATCTAAATTGATTACAATTAAACTTGAAATGATTATAATAAATAATAATAATGATAGATATCCATTTCTAATTTTATTTTTAGAACTTCTATTTTGGACAAAAATACAGAAAACCAAAAATATAGAAGAAATAATTAATGAAATTCCACCTAGTCCAAAAACAAAATTAGAGCTCACTCTTTCAAATGCTAAAGAGAATAAAATTGTGATAGAAGTATAAAGAGGGATACTCCAAATGATTGTTTTATGATCATCTCTTAAAAATGGTAAAAATATAAAAAATAATCCTAAGGGAATAATAAAGAACTGAGTTCCACCCCATGCTGAAATTGAAAAAGATGTAAGTATGCCTGCACCAAAAATTTTCATAAAGATTATTTTTTTGTTTTTAGAATTTATTCCGCTTAAAAATAAGTAAACAGCTAATAGACTAAAAAATAATCCCAAGGGTTCAGATTTGAACCATCCAATTGAACCTCGAAGAAGTATAGGTAATGAAACAGAGAATAATAGTGCTGAAAATAATCCAGCAGTTGTTCCACCAATAATTCGAACTAACGCAAAAACTACTATTACAGATAAAGAACCAAAAATAACGGGAAATAAAATAGTGAAATCATAAAGATCTAAGTTTCCT
This sequence comes from uncultured archaeon, assembly GCA_937896495.1. Taxonomy (GTDB): domain Archaea; phylum Thermoproteota; class Nitrososphaeria; order Nitrososphaerales; family Nitrosopumilaceae; genus Nitrosopumilus. The sequence goes on from CALBNQ010000107.1 coordinate 1,766, forward strand.
CCAAAAGCCAAATAAGTAATAGCTGCAGTCAAATGAAGAGTAACTTGAGATGTTGAAGATACGTCCCTACCTAAAGGATACCAACTAAGTGTATCATTCCATTCAAAATATGCATTTACTCCATTATCTACAATGTATTGTGTAGCTCTATAATTAAAAAATGGATCAAACTCATTAAGTTCAAATCCATAATGGATAGATTGTGAACGAAGTAAAAATGAAAGAGTAAATGCTAATGCAAGAATTCCAATTATCAATAAATGATTTAATTTTAAATCAAAATTACCAATAGAAACTAGTTTTGTAT
>CALBNQ010000108.1 GCA_937896495.1 uncultured archaeon
TGTTTTTATTTTGATTAGGTTTGTTTGATTTGTTTTTATTTTGATTAGGTTTGTTGTTTCCAATAGAAAGTTTTTTGTATAATTTGAAGGCTTGATCAACATTTGAATTTCCATGTACAATTGAGCGGACAGCTTTAATCATAGCAACAGGGTTATCAGATTGCCAGATATTTCGTCCCATGTCAACCCCTACCGCACCGCCTTTAATTGCATTGTATGTTAATTGTAAAGCATCACGTTCAGGGATTTTCTTTCCACCTGCAACAATAATTGGTACAGGACAAGATTGAACTACTTTTTCAAAATTATCACAATAATATGTCTTAACGATATGTGCACCTTGTTCTGCTGCAACTCTACAAGCTAATGAAAGATATCTTGCATCTTTTCCCATTTCTTTTCCAACTGCAGTAACTGCAAGAACAGGAAGTCCATATTTTGCTGCCTCATTAACTAATTTTCCAAGATTAACAATTGTTTGGTATTCGTATTTTGAACCTACAAAAATAGACATTGCAAGTGCACTTGCATTTAATCGAATTGCATCTTCAATAGATACAGTAATGTCTTCTTGAGATAAATCATCACCAATAATACTGGAACCACCAGACACTCTCAAAACCATAGGAGTTGATGTGGTTGCTGGAACAGATGTTCTTTGAACACCACGAGTTAACATGAGTGAATCACAATGTTTCAATAAAGGAGCAATGACTTTTTTTGGGTTTTCTAGTTTTTCAGTAGGTCCAAGAAAATAACCATGATCTACTGCCAACATTAATGCTCTATTATTATTTGGTTTAATGATACTTGCAATTCTATTTTCTAAGCCCCATTCCATTTTACTTCGATTTTCAAAGAATTTGCAACCTTTCTTAAGCCTTTCTTATCAAAATCAGGTTGTAGTAAAATTAGATTGAGAAATTAAAAATTATTTAGTGATAATTATTTTCATTGCATTATCACCACTTTTTGCATGTTCAAATGCTTTTTGAGTATCATTGATGGGATAAGTATGTGTGATTAATTTTTTCACATCAATTTTAGATGACTCAATTAAATCAAGTGCATCTTTTGTATCAGTTTCAGATGCTGCATAACTAGTAACCAATGTAATCTCTTTAGAGTAAATTTTACTCATATCCAAATCAATCATTGCACCCTTTGAAGGAACACCAAACATCATTACAGTGCCTCCCTTTCTCACCACATCAATTGCATCATCTAATGCCTTTAAACTACTAGTTGCAATAATTGCAACATCAACACCCAATCCATCAGTATTTTCAAAAATCTTTTGTTTTCTATTTTCATCCATTGAATTAATTGATTCAGTAATGTTGAATTTTTTTGCAAAATTTAATCTGAAATCATTTACATCAAAACAAAATATCTTTGAGAATTTTTTAACATGAGCCAACATTACATGCATCATCCCAGTAGGACCTACTCCAAAAATTGCAGCCGAATCACCTTCTTGATAAGAATATTTTTTCCAAGAACGGATACAACATGCAAGTGGTTCAATCATTGCCGCTTCCTCAAAACTTAGAGAATCAGAAATTTTTAAAACTCCACCATGAGATACATTCCATGCAGGTACAACATATTCCTCAGATAAACCACACGGAGACAAATTTGTTTCAGAGTATTTTTTACACATTGTTTCATTTCCATGATTACAAAGATGACAATCATAACATGATACATGATGATGAGTAAACACTCTATCACCTTTTTTAAATTCAGAAACATCATCTCCTACATCTAAAACTATTCCTGCAGGTTCATGACCTAAGCGCATTGAAGGTTGTCCATATTGTCCAAACACTTTTTCTAAATCAGAACCACAAATTCCACATGCGTGCATTTGAACCAAAATATCACCAGAGTTCAAAGTAGGTTTTGGAGATTCATCAACAGAGATTACAGATGCTTTTTTGACAAATGCTGTTTTCATGGTAAAATATAGATTTCACGATTATAAGTAGATTAAAAAATTATACACCAAGAATTTTCTTTAACATTACTCTGTAATCCACTTCAGTTTTTTCACTTCCAGCTGCAGGTAATGCAAATACCAAAGTTGATTTTTGAGCTCGGAGTGATGTTAATTCATCATTTATTGATTCTGTAATATCATCACTGACTAAAATTAATCCAACATCAGGATCATCAGTTAAACGAGTAATTTCATTCAAAGCCTTTTGAGGAGTTTCTGAAATCAATCCAGGAACACCAGCCAATTGAAAGCTAGTTACAAACGATTTACTTCCAACAGTAAAGATTTTCACAGTTAAAATTCCTGTATGTTCTAATTTAACCCTTTTTGGAAGGGGTTAGATCAGGAAAGATTGATTTAGTTTGAAAAACTATCAAATTCATGGCAGAAATTGATACTCAAAAAAATGTGTACTTATTCTTGCATGGTAAGATGGATCTTAAAGAAAAAGCAACTAGTGCTTTAACTTCAAAAGGGTTTGCAGCAGAAAAAATTACAATGGCATTACCAAACAAAGTTGGAGATATTGGAGATTACATGGCAATGTTATGGAGACCTCCAACCCCTGATCAAATTAAAATTCAACAAATTACCAAGGTGGAAGAAGTAAAACCAGAGGGAATGATCGGTCTTTGGAAAGGAGTTTCACAAGAAGATATTGAAACTATACCACTTTAACAGAGTTAACTAAAACCAGCACCAAAGTCGTTGCCTTTTTCTAAGATATCACCAGAATCAGAATTTTTTAATTTTCTAAACAAGAGTGTCTCATAAACTATTTTCATTGCTTTCTCATCGTCAAAATCACAATCTTGTTTAATTTGATTTTTGTATTTTTCTAATTTTATTGGATCCTGTTCATCATCAGAAAGATTGTCATGGATCATAAGATTTGCAATTTTCTCAATTTCAGAATTTAGTTGTTCATCGTTCATGTTTACGTACATGTTTTCTAGTTATTAACACATTCGAATTATAAAAAC
>CALBNQ010000109.1 GCA_937896495.1 uncultured archaeon
CTCCAGCAGCTCCCTGCCTCTTTACAATTACCATTTTATCAATATCTTTAGGATCAGAAATTGGTGCAGGCATTGGTAGATTGGATTCTCGCATTAATTTTTCTTTCATTTCCCTGTCTGACTCCCAACGTAAAATCCATTTATTTCCAAAAACAGGGGTCTTGATTGATTCAATTTCTTCAGAATTCATTTGTGCAATTAATGTGCCGTGTGGAATTAGTACTGAGTCATTTTGTTCTAAAATTGATTGGCATTTTTGGTCTAGAACTTCTTTGAATGAATCTACAATGATTAATTCATCAATAAATGGAAATCTTTTGTATAGTTTTTCACGTTTCTTTTCACATACTAGAATTGTTTTGAGTCCTTCATCTTTTGCACCTTTTAGAACCTGTAGTGAACAATGAGATCCTAATGTTGCAACTGATACCATAATGTCTGTGATTATTTTCTATACTTTATGAATTATTCTTACAGTAATTTGCTTTATTGAATGTAAAAAGTGGTTTTTGGTTTTAGTTTGGTTTTAACACCTGTTGTTACATTTTAATGTAAAAATAGTAGATTGGTTTTGGTTTGGTTTTAGTTTTGTATATTCTGGATATCATTTAGTAACAAATTAGGAGTAAATTGGTCTGATTTGGTATTGAATTAAGAATGTGGTTTTGGGTGGTTTTTAGTTGGTTTTAGATAAAAAAAGTACCTTTTGAAATCGTGCCTGTGTGTAAGTTACACTAAAACCATTGGTTTGTGGTTGGTTTTAGTTATTTGAGGTTTTTTTGTTTGGTCTTTCTCGCCAACAATAAATATGGAAAGTACCGTAATATACGGTATGGTTGATAAAAACTATAGAAAGTATTCTAAAAATAATCCCTTCATGGAGCATAATGGGAAAAAATCTCGTTGTATTGTATGTGTAAAAAATTTTGATGGAAAAAGAGGTGCTCAATCACACTCCTCAAAAATTCATCATATGACTTTGGATGGAAGATTATTGGATCATGAAAAAAAGAAAAAATCTGAATTAGAAATTAATCAAAATTTGAATCCTAAAGAAATCAGTCCTATCAAGAATACCCCAAATGAAGATCAAATGCATAACAAAACAATGAATGATGCAGATAAGATGATTATGCTTAATTTAAAAATCACCCAATTAGAAAAAATGGGATTGATGCAACTGGCATATAATTTACGAGAAAAATACAATATCTTCAAAACAAAAACAGACGAAAAACCTGAAACATCTATTGATAATGAATTTGAAAACATGTTAATTATAATGTGGCATAATGAAGATGATCCAATACGAAGCGATTACATCTATAACATAATTCTGATGATGTATAGTGGTATACCTATTGATATGATTAAGATGGCATTGATGCAATTGATGAATACTCCTATTACAAAAACTCCCAAGAAATCTGAAACAGAAAAACAATTTGAATTACTTGCTATGAAAAAAGCGTTTGATAACTTAAACAGTGACCCCTTTGATAACCTAATTCGTTATAACATGGCAACTAGAAAAAATAGTAATGTTGTTGATGGATTTGTTAAATGTATAAAGAAATCACATTCATCAATTATGGAATCAAAAAATATTTCCTTAAAACCACCAACACGGACGATATTACCTACACGTAGACGATGTGTCCGAAATATTCCTTCTGGAAGAGGTATTACCTCTTTACAAATTTCAAAGTTTTCTGATAATACTTTTGATGGATATTTTGAATTTGATGAATCTGCAAATAATGCTGATTCAAATCTAGGAAATTCAATTACTCCTTTAATCTATACTGATATGAATATTCCATATGACTTGGATAATTAAAATAATAATTTTATAATTCTTAATTTTTCTTATACTCTAAATTTTTACATGAAACTAAATTGAAAATCAACATATCATTTAAAACAAACTGCAACAAAAAAATCAAAATGAAGAAAATAGAAGCAACAATTCAAGCAACAAAAGTTGGAGCCGCATCAAATGCCATTAATGACCTGGTTGGAGGATTTTCAATTCTTGAAGGAAATGGACGAGGATCAGGTGAGAGGCAAACTATTCGTGCAGGACGAGGAACTGGTTCATTTGTTGCAGAATACAACAAAATTGCAGTGATTACCACTATAGTTGCTGATTCTAAAGTACAGGAAGTAATTTCAGCTATTGCAGATGCAGTATACGTTGGTAGCAGTGGTGATGGAATTATAGTGGTTAGTGATGTGGATAGTGTAACTAACATTTCAACTAAAAAAACTGATTTAGATGCAATTTAGTGAATAATTTAGAATGACTCTTTTGTTTGTTAATTGTACAACTAACATCATTTCACATCATAAAATCCAAAATTCAGCGATCAAAAACCAATAATCAAAATGGTGATCAGTCTTTTATTGTATTAATGCGTAATAGATGTGAAGCCGACACAATATCCAATTGTCATTGAGTGCTCATCGTGTTGCTGGAATAAGCATACAGGCTATTCTAGGTAAAGGGTGAAAGTAGTTGGCTTTGGTTTTTTCCTGAATTAAAATATTGAAAATTTTACAATTGTTGACTCTAAACTGCTATTTTGTATCTTCCATAAATAATGAATATTTCAACAATTAACAACATCACTGATGCACCAATAAACCAGTGTGCTAATGTTGAATGCTCCCATTCATACTCTATGTTTGAATTAATTGTGAATAGTATGTCCTCTAGTGTTTCTGAATTGAGTGATTTAAAATAATTTCCACCTGTTTGTTGTGAAATCTGTTGTAATGTTTTTTCATCTAATTCTGCATATTGTGGATTATTGTATATGTCGTTTCTAAGAAAAACTGGTTTTTCAGAACCTATTCCTACTGTGTGAATTTGCACATTATTGTTTTTTGCATATGTGATTGCTTCTGTTGGAGTTACATATCCTGAATTATGAATTCCATCACTTAGAAGGATGATAACTCTTTTTTTATCTGGAATGGATGATACCATATCAGTTCCTAAAACTATACCATCGCCAATGGCAGTTGATCCTTGACCTTGGTTAATGGATATAATTGAATTAGTTGTTTTTTCTTTAATTGGTGTCATGTACGAAATAGTGGTGGCACCTGTTTCAAAAAGAACCACTCCTACATTATTTTGAGAATTCATTTTAGATACTATTGATATGATTGATTTTTTTGCAGACTCTAAACGAGTAGGCTTATAATCTGTTGCAGCCATACTCTCTGAACCATCTAAAACTATGCTCAAGTTGATTCCTTTTTCAGTTGATTGTGTCATGATCTGAGGATTTGCTAATGCTATTATGATTAGGCCCAGAATTGTGACAGTTATTACAAATGGAATGTGTTTTCGAAAAATATTTTCTTTAGTTGATTTTTTGATAATTTTCAGTGAACTGAATTTTAGAATTGACTCTTTATTTTTTGAATTATATCTTCGATACACTAGTACAATTAATGGAATAACTAAAAACAATAACAATACATTAACAAATTCAAATTCTATTTGCATTATTTTCTCCTACTGTGTTTATCTCTGAAATATTGATTAAAAACAACATCAAAGTTTTTTTTACCATCAAGATTTATCATAT
>CALBNQ010000110.1 GCA_937896495.1 uncultured archaeon
GATTACTGCACTTTTAATAGCATCATTTGCTGGTTTTATAATTTTCGTATCTAAACTAAATTCCATAAGTAAATAAATTTTTAGTCATATTGTTTTAACCATTTTATAATTTTTTTATCATCAAAATTAACAAATCCTATTATTCGAGCAAACTCTTCACCTTTTTTATTTATGAATACTGTAGTCGGTAATCCCCTTAATAAAAATTTATTTGCTAATTCTACATCTTTATCAAAATATATTTCTAAATTATTTATTTTTAATCTTTTATAAAAATTTTTTGATTTTTCAACATTATCTCTCCCAGCATTAATGGGTATTATTTGCAAATTAGTAAAAACTGGGTTTGCTTGTAATCTATTTAAAGATGACATTTCTTCTATACATGGAGCACACCATGTTGCCCAAAAATTTATAATAATTAGTGAATTTTCAAACTTATTTAGATTAATTATTTCATTGTTGATGTTTTTAAAATTTATTTTTTCTAGTTTTATTGGATCTTTATGTATAACTAAATTCTTTAAATTTGGCTGCTGTATTGCATAAGATGAACTTGATGATATTAGATATATAAAAATTAAAATAAATTTTAATGTTATTAATTTCATTCTAAAGGGTATAGTTACATAACATGTCACAAAATAAAAACAATAAAGCTATTTGGAATACAAGAATAAAGAAAGATACATCGTCAATTTTCAAAAAAGTTGGTAGTTCAATTGATATAGATAAAAGACTATTTAAAGAAGATATTCAAGGATCAATTGTTCATGTTGAAATGCTATTTAAACAAAAAATTATATCATTTAAAATTAAAAATAAAATAATTTGGGGATTAAATAGAATAAGAAACGAAATTATAAAAAAAAAATTTAACTTTAATTCTAATCTTGAAGATATCCACATGAATATTGAAAATAGATTATTTGAAATTGTTGGAGAAGATGCTGGATATATTCATACAGGAAGATCAAGGAACGACCAAGTTATTACTGATTTTAAACTCTGGTTAAGAAATTCAACTCGTGAGATTATTAATCATTTAAATAATTTAGAAAAAATTATTATAAAAGATGCTGAAAAAAATATTGAAACTGTAATGCCAGGTTTTACGCATTTAAAAAATGCACAACCTATTTCATTTGCTCACTAT
>CALBNQ010000111.1 GCA_937896495.1 uncultured archaeon
GTTTTGTAATAGAACTATATTTCATATTTGAAATATGTTCTTTCAAATTAAATGTAAATTACATTCTATTTTGTTTAATGACTTGGAAAACTTCGTTTCCGATATTAATTACATCATCAGTCGTAATTGGAACTCCTGTATTTGCTGATGCTTCTGTATTTGATGGGCCATTTTCAAAAAATGATCACAAATCAATCATTGCACAAACAACTCTTTCATCTGAACTGCCACCAAAGATTACTCTGAGATGAAATCTCAATCAATAGCACAAAAGGAATAACCAAATGACCCATTTAGAGAATTTTAATTCTAGAGGATCTTTATTTTTTTCACTAATAGAAAATAATCCTGGAATTCGTTTTAATGAAATAATGAAATTAACAGGTCTTAAAAATGGGGTAATATCCCATTATACTCAACAATTAGAATATCGAGGAAAAATCTATTCAGTTAGAACTCCTCGAGTCACTAGGTTCTATACTCAAAATATTTCAGAACACATTCAAATTCTTTTTAAATGGTTAAGACAAAAAACACCTCAAAAAATTCTCAAAGCATTGCTAAATGGAGGTTTATTCTTTAAAGAATTGGTAAATAAAGTTGAAAAATCCCCTTCAAATACTTCTTATTTTATATCCAAACTTGTAAACGATCACATTGTTTCTTTGTCTTTGAAAAACAAAAAAAGATTTTATGAAATAAATTCAGATAAAAAAGATCAGTTATTACTTCTCATTCAAAATACTTTTTGATTGAATTATCAGTTACATGAGTCGGTACAATATTACCAAATACATTTCCAAATATTACTGGCATAAACCAAAATGATAGACCATAACTAATTTCCATAGTAATTACAGAAATTCCTAAAAATACAATACTGCTCATTTCTCTTCTCCATGACAAGAACAAATGCAGTCAACTTGGACTGATTGACACTCTTTGTGTTGATTTCTTGTACATCTAGAAGTTAATCTAGTTGGTCTGTCTGCAAAATAGTATTTTTTACTCACTACTTGGTTTTGGATTGTACCAAATTAGGAATTGTTTGATTACTTGATCTCTGCTTAATCCTTGACTTTTGCAAAATAGATCAAAGATTTTCAAAGATGTTTTTGCTGCTTTTCTGGTTCTAGTGGAATCGGACTTTCTTTCTAGTTTGTTTAGCCAGTCTTCTTCACTAAATCCGGAGTTCATGCCTGATTTACTCATATTTTATTAATAAAACCAGAACTAATTGTACAATAATAGTCAGTTAATAACAAGTAAATTTAATTTTAAAAAATGTCACAAACTGAGGCAAGAAAAACGCTCAAAGACGCACCTGTAATGTGGAGAAGAATCAATTCGATTGGAATTATTTTAGATTGTAATTCCACATATGCTTCAAATTTGGGATATACAAAATCAGAGATTTTAGGAAAGTCAATATTTGAACACGTACCTAAAGAAGCATGGGAGAAAATGAATGATTCTCTAAAAACATGGTTTGAAACAGGTAAAGTAACTGATAGAAAAATTACATTCAAAAAACAAGATGGTAATAATTTTGAAGGGTTATTGCAAGCTACTAGCCTCTATGATGAAAATAAAAATTTGATTGGTAGCAATACGGTAATTTTTGACTTAAATCAGATGACTGATGAAAAAATCAAAAAATATGAAGAATTTTTTAAAGAAACAATTCAAAAATTGGAGGAAATAAAAGAAAAAGAATATGAAAAATTAGATAAAAATTCAAAGTCAGAATATAATGGACTTAAAAACATGTTTGACATGTTATCATCAATTGATTTACATAAATTAAATTAGATGGATTTTTTTTGGATTGTTTTTTGAATATCATCAAAAACATTTTGTATTTCAGTTACGGCAGTGCCATCTTCTAAAGTACTAACATCACCAATTTTTTCATTATTAGCAATAGATTTTAACAATCGTCGCATGATCTTTCCACTTCTAGTTTTTGGAAGTTTGGAAACAAAGTAGATTTGTTTAGGTGAAGCAATTGCACCAACATCATTTCGAATTTTTGTAATCAATTGTTTTTCTAAATCAACAGTAGTTGTTGTCACATCATTTTTCAAAACAACAAATGCAATAATCGCCTCGCCTTTTACATCATCAGGAATTCCACATACAGCAGATTCTGCAACATCATCATTAGATACCATACAACTCTCAAGCTCAGCAGTTCCAATTCTGTGACCGGCAATTTTTAAAACATCATCTGCACGTCCTAACAACCACAAGTATCCATCTTCATCTTTTAGTGCATAATCTCCAGGATAGTAAGAATTTTTATATTTTGACCAGTAAACTGTTTTGTATTTTTCATCATCACCCCATAATGTCAAAAGCATTCCAGGCCAGGGATTTTTTATTACCAGATAACCTTTTGTGTTTGCAGGAACATCCTTTCCAAATTCATCAACTACAGAAATATCTACACCAGGAATTGGAAGGGTTCCAGATCCAGGTTTGAGAGGAATTGTTTCCAATCCAGGTAGTGGAGAAATCAACATCCCTCCAGTTTCAGTTTGCCACCAAGTATCAATAATAGGACATTGTTTCTTTCCAATAATTTTGAAATACCATTTCCAAACTTCAGGATTTATTGGTTCACCAACAGTTCCAAGAAGGCGTAAAGATGAAAGTTCAAATGAATTTGGAATATCATCGCCAAACTTCATAAACATTCTAAGAGCTGTAGGGGTAGTGTAAAATATCGTCACACCATATTTTTGTAAAATATTCCATATTCTTGAAGCATCAGGAAAATCAGGTGCACCCTCATACATGATTTGTGTTGCACCATGAAGTAACGGTGCATAAACTACATAGCTATGGCCAGTTACCCAACCAATATCAGCTGTACAAAAAAATACATCAGAATCTTTAATATCAAATGCCCATTTGAAAGTGGAAAAAAGATGAGTTAGATATCCTCCAGTTCCATGTAAGACACCTTTGGGTTTTCCAGTAGTTCCAGAAGTATACAAGATGAAAAGGGGATGATCACTAGGCAAGGGTTCTGCAGTACAAATACTTGAAACATTTTTCATAACATCATTCCAAAGTTTATCTTTTGAAGTAAGATGAATTGGAGTTTTTGTTCTCTCAAGTACAATTACATGTTCAACAAAATCAAGTCCATTAATTGCATCATCTATTGTTTGTTTTAATTTAATGATTTTTCCTCTTCTATATCCACCATCAGCAGTAATCACAATCTTTGATTTTGAATCATTAATTCTATCTTGAATGGAAGTTGCACTAAATCCTGAAAATACAACTGTGTGAATAGCACCAATTCTTGCACAACCAAGCATCGCAATAACTATCTCAGGAACCATCGGGAGATAGATTGTAACTCTATCACCTTTTTTTACACCAAGGGATTTTAAAACATTAGAGAATTTTTGAACCTCAGCGAACAAATAACCATATGTGATTTTTCGTGATGTACCATCTTCACCTTCCCAAAATATTGCAGTTTTTTCAGATTTTATCGCCTGGTGAATATCAAGTGTATTGTATGAGGCATTAATAGTACCATCTACAAACCACCTGGCAAAAGGAGGATTCCAGTCAAGGGTCGTAGTCCATGGGGAAAACCATGAAAGATTTTTAGCTTGTTCATTCCAAAATGATATAAAATCAAAATTGGCATTTTTACGAATTTCAGGACTATTATGTCCCAGACCAATAGTAAACACATCTGCCATTAAAAATTGTATAGTTTTAGATCTTTCTAAGTGTTAAAAAAATAATTAAAAAAATTATTGTGCTTCCATTCTTGCAAGCCAATCATTGTCATTATCGTCGTTTGAAGTTTTTGTTGTCACCTGTTGAGGTGGTTCTGGAATGGCAAATGTTACTTCAGATTCATTTGCAGATTCTATCATTGGGATAGCTTCTGCCTCAATTGGTTCTGAAGGAATCAGTATTGGTTCTGTAGGGGCTTCTGGAAGTATTGTCTGAACTATTTGTTGTGGTTCAGGAGTCTCCAGATATGATACGGCGGAATCTTGGATATTTTCTTGTGGATCTGCAGTTATTTCTTGCACTTCTAATTCAAGATCAGTAATTCTACTCTTTACATTTGATATTTCAGATGTTTCATGTGTAACATGCTCAATTATTTCAGTTGTACATGATTTCACAGTTTCAAATGTTGCATCAGAGATTTCATTACTTTTGAATTGTACTTTTGCATCAAACAATAACATTTTTGCAGATTTCATTTGATCTTCTAACTCAGTCAATCTTGCCTCAAGAATAGCTTTGATTTCTTTTTCTGTTTCATCTAAGGATACAAGTTTTGACTTGTATTTTTCATGAATTATTTCAGCATCTGCCTTCATATCATCATTTTCTGAAACGATATCAATCAATGCTTTTAGACGACGTAGAGTTAGTTGTTTTTCACGAATGAGTCTTTGTGAGTCGAGTCTCCATTTTGGAATAAAAATAACAACATCGCCTTGAACTACTAGTTGCTCAAATTGGATTTGCTGTAATCCTTGAGAACCGCAATCAATGCCGACGGATTGAATACTTCCATCAATGTCAGTTATTGTTCCTGCGACTTTACCCATGAATGTTCCGTACATGTCTTTGACGTTTTTTCCGATAATTTCGGTTTCGTCGTGGGTCATAAAAAATAATTATGAATTATGTATAACCGACAAAGTGTAAGAAATTGTTTTAGTTTTAGTAAGATTATTTTAACTAATTTAAAATCCTGTCAAAAAGAGTAATTTTAAAATTCAAAGACAAAAGAGAAAATTCATGATTGAGAAAGAAGAATTAGATCAGATTTTGAATTTTGTGGCAAATAGATGGATTCAAACCACAAAAGATCCAGAAAACAAAAACACGTCAAATTTACCAAGTGATTTTTGGATGAATTCAGTTGGAGGAAAAACTGCAAACAAGGGATTTTGGGTCACATCACTAATGTATACTGAGAACGAAGCTGATGCGGCAGCATTCAAAGAAGTTTTGCTAAGATGGCAAGCTAAAGGACAAGACAAAAACAGAGACAAAGGTCCCGATCTAATTCAAATTGGGAAAAAGAAATAGAGTATTAATAATTGAAAAATAGTAATTAATCATTGTCGGAATTTTCAAACAAAGAAGAAAAAATTCTTTCAGAACATTTTTCAAACACAGATGATAATGTCTTTGCCATAATTACACCAAGACAAGTAGATCGAGGAGCACTCATGTCAAGATATAGTAGAACTGACAAAAGTATGAGAAAAATTTTTCTTGATGAATTTTTGAAAAATGAAAACAGAGGTTCTGAATTTTATGACAGGGTGTTGTTAGAATATGGAGATGATTCAGTAGCTGAACTAGGAGAAGCCCAAATTGCAATTGAAGGGTTGTCAAATGT
>CALBNQ010000112.1 GCA_937896495.1 uncultured archaeon
GATGGTTCTGGAAATTCAATGTATGAACGTTCATCGACTTTTGGTGGATGCATGGATAGACTAATTGGTGTATCAATTATTGTACCCATAATATTTGCTTGATAAAAACCAGATACAGTGGGATTGATAAATGCATAATATTTTCCAGGAATGTCATGGTCAGGAGATAAAGGGAGTTTGATATTTTCATCTTTGTAAACTAGTTGAATTTTAATTGTTTTTTTCAATCCTGAAATACCATTTTTGAAAATTTGATCTTCAAGTTCTAAATCAGATTCAAGTGGACTTACATAGAATTCAATTGCATTTGTTTCTCCAGAAACAACTGGTTCATTCATCCAACCAATTTCAACTCTATAATCTCCAACAGAATCAATTGTATGGGCATGAACTGAACCAATCAAACCTGAAGTAATTAAAAGAGATATAATTACAAAAATGATTTTCAATATTTTAAAAGAAATAAAATTTCTTTAAAAATGTTTTAATAATTTTCAAAAATTTTTAAAGAAATTTTAAGATGAAATTGATCAATATGATTTTAGATTTTTCATTTCTTCTTCAAAGAAGAAATTTTCTGAAAATGCTGGTTTAAGATCATCTAACCAAATTGCATTTTCATCATACTTTGCAAAAAATGGAACATCCACCCATTTAGGATTTCTCCCCTGTAAAAATTTCAAAACAATGACTTTTTGATTATTTACACTAGTTGTACCAATAACATGAACCTTCCCAGGTGTTGCAGACATACTAGGTCCACGAACTGTTCTTGCTAATCCACTAACTGAAGAATAAGCATTTTTAAAAATTTCATGTGATCTAATGAGAGGAACTCCAAAGTAATGTTGTGCTCCTGTATCTCTTACTACAAACATGTAATACGGAATACATCCCAATTGGACTTGTTTTGTCCACATTTCAGCCCACATTTTTGAATCATCATTAATGTGAGCTAAAAGAGGTGATTGTGTTCTAATTTGTGCCCCTGTATCTCTAATTTTTTTAATTGCATTTTTTACAGCATCAGTTGATAATTCACTTAAGTGATTAAAATGAGCCATAATAGCAAGATGAATTCCATTATCTGTTATTTTTTTAAAAACATCTAACATTTCTTGAGAATCAGAATCTGTTAAAAATTTGTATGGCCAATAAGAAAGAGCTTTTGTTCCAATTCTAATTATTTTAAGATTTGGAAGTTTTGCATCAATTAAAGTATCAACATACTTTGAAAACATTTTTGCTTTCATGATCATAGGATCACCACCTGTAAACAAAACATCACTTATTTCTGGATGTTCTGAAATATACTGAACAAGTTGTTCTCCTTCTTGCATTGCAAATTTCATTTCATCCATTCCAACAAATTGTGGCCATCTAAAACAAAAACTACAATATGCATGACATGTTTGACTTTGACTTGGGAAAAAAAGACAAGTTTCTTTATACTTGTGTTGCATTCCATACAACTTAGTTCCATCATTTAATGTTGGAACATTTAATTCCATTTGACCTGCAGGATGTGGATTTAATTGTAAACGAATTTCATTTGCAATAGATGCTATCTCTTTTTTATCAGAATTATTTCTTAGTGCAGTTTCCATTTTTTCAAAATGTTCTTGTTTTAACATTCCTTTTTGTGGAAATGTTAACACGAATAATGGATCATTTGGAATATTATTCCAATCAATTAATTGTTCAACAACATAATTATTTGCTTTAAAGGGCAAAACATTTCCTACAACTTCCATTTCAAATTGTACTTCTTCAGAAAGATTTTGGATATATGGGATGCTTCGAAAATTTGATAGTGTGTATGATTTTAGTGATGGTGAATTATCCCAATCTGATTCTTGATAGTTCACTTGTTAAAAAACACCTTAACCCTTGTTAAAGGTTCCAAGTATTTTACGCTTAAATTTTTAATTAATTGGAAATATTTTCATAAATAGTTACAATGTACCTTAACGTTTGTATGTTAGGTAATGGATTTTACTAAAATAGTGATTAACTGTGGCTGAAGAAGAATTATCACAAATATCGGTAAGAGAATTTGAAACGGTATCACAACTTGTGTCATCTTCTGAATCACTTCAACTAGCATTTTTTATTATGATCGTTGGGATTATTGGAATTGTAATAGGATATAGAAAATTTTCATTTTGGGTAGGTTCTCAAAAATTTTATTATAAAAAACCGCATTTCTCAAGATTTTTACGAAGAGCTGTATTACCATTTTTTGCAATTGCATTAATCACAGCTATTAACATTTATGTTCAAACAGGAGGTTTGTTAGAATCTGAAACAGTAAATGGTAATGAAGATATTTCTGTTAGTGAAAAATTTGCAAAAATTCTCAATACATTTAATATTTTAGTTATCGGTTATACTATTTCTCATCTCATTCCAATTAGTCTTACTAAACGTGATAAATCAATTTTAGAAAAAAATGATTTTGATACTTGGTTTGAAATGAGAGGATTTATTGATGACAAAGATGATCTATTTCATAAATTATACAAATGGAATCCACCACAAATAACTCCAGAAGATATTGAAGGAGAAGAATTTAAAAAATTACTTAAAACAAAAGAAGGAATGAAATATTTAGAACAATTTCGAACTACTAAAGGAAATCCAATTGGGGGATTTGAAAAAATAGTAGGAGAACCATTTGAAGAATGGAAAAAATCTGAACGTGAAAAATACGATAAATATTATCAAAATTGTATTACAGGAAATAATCAATCAGGTAGAAAATTAAGACCAGGAGCAAAACCTGATGAAATATTTCCAATAGATGTATGGAGAGAGGAAAAAAGAGTAAATGGTTATGAACCAATAATTCCTAGCTCTCATCCCCCAGGACATGCAAAGAAAAAAAGAGAAGG
>CALBNQ010000113.1 GCA_937896495.1 uncultured archaeon
TCAATATTTTTTGTGTTAGGTTTTTCAGTTATATTTTCAGCATTAGGTGTAATTATCAACAGCGTACTTTCAACATCCAGTCAAAACATCATAGAAATAATGAATTATGTTGGAGGGATAATCATTATTGGTTTTGGGGTTTTTTTACTACTTTCTATGAAAATTCAAAAATTAAATATCGAGAAAAAATTCCTTCCAAAAACATCAAAGTCAAATTATTTGATGTCATTTGTGTTTGGATTATCTTTTGCAGCAGGATGGACTCCTTGTGTAGGGCCAATTTTAGGTACTATACTTACACTTGCTGCAACCACACCTTCAATTGCATTTAATTTGTTATTGATGTACTCTTTAGGATTAGGAATTCCGTTTATTTTATTAGGAATTTTTTTCTCCAGAGCAAATAAAATAATTCATGCAATGAATAAACATCTCAAATATTATAATTTAATTTTAGGGGGATTGATTATCATTTTAGGAGTGTTAGTATTTACAAATCAACTTGCAATTTTAGCAAATTTTCCATTACTCAATAGATTATTGTTAATAGGATGATGAATAAATGAAAACAGAAATAAGATCCGCATTAACTTTTGGCATAATTATAGCCATAGGAATAGGAGTTTTGAGCCTAATTTTCTCAACTGTAGATGAAAAAATCACATCTATAGATTCAAAAAATAATGAGAATTTTTTCAATATAGATAAATCCAAATTTAAAAAAGTTCCAAAATTAATTGGGATAGAATATTATCTAAATACAACACCTGAAAAATTAAATCAAGAGATTAAAGATAAAGTAGTACTGTATGATATTTGGACATACAGTTGCATAAATTGTATCAGAACATTACCATACATAACAGCATGGAATGAAAAATATGAAGATGAAGGATTAGTAATAATTGGAGTTCATTCACCAGAGTTTGAATTTGAAAAAGATCCTGAAAATGTAAAGGTGGCAATGAAAAAACACGGAATAGACTATCCTGTTGTGTTAGATAATAATATGGAAACATGGAAAGCATTTGAAAACAGGTATTGGCCAAGAAAATACATTGCAGATCATGAAGGATACATTAGATATGATCACATTGGAGAAGGAGGGTATAAAGAAACAGAAAAAATTATTCAACAACTTTTAGATGAAAGATCAGCATCTTTAGGAATTCAATCAAAATCAACTAAACCTCTTGTAAATATTGACGAGTTTGAACATACAATGTTCAGAACTCCAGAATTATATTTTGGGTACAAATTTGCTGAAAATAGAAATCAATTGGGAAATAAAGAAGGGTTCCAACCAGAAAATGTAGTTAGTTATTCTAAACATGAAAATATTGATTTGCATAAATTTTACTTGACAGGTGATTGGAAAAATCACAAAGATAGTATGGAATTGATTTCTGAAACAGGAACGATAAAACTATTGTATAATGCTAAAGAAGTAAACATTGTTTCAGACAATAATGCACACATGGAAATATTTCTTGATGATAAACCAATTTCGAAGGAATTATCAGGAAGTTCAGTTAATTTGGATAATATCATGAATACGTCTAAACCGGATTTATACAATATTGTTTCAGAGCAAGAAAGTTCATCACATATGATGGAAATTAAAATTCAAGGACAAGGTTTCAAAATATTTACATTTACGTTTGGGTAATGTAACTGACTGTATGTGTAACTCCAGTTACACAAGCTACGGTGACAAATTCCTTTAAAACAAAAGATTTGATTCACAATGAAGAAATTGGGCATGATAAGTAATTCTTGGAATAAAATTGAAGGTGAGAGTATTTCGCAAAAAGTAATCAGTAAGGTAAAACCAGACGAACCATTAAAAAATAAGATTGATTTTGCACAAAAAAAATTACAATTACAAATTTCAAAATTGCAAGGTATTAATGAAAAATTACAAAAAAAACATGATTCAATTTTTGAGAAAATTGTAAACGCACAAAAAAACAACAAGAACAGTTATGCTCAAGCATATGCAGGGGAATTATCACAAGTTAGAAAAATGAAAAACATGGTAAGTGGCGCAAAACTTTCTATGGAACAAGTTAAACTTAGACTAGATACTGTTTCAGAATTAGGCGATGTTGTAGTTACATTAAGCCCATGTATGTCAATCATCAAAGGTCTTAGTCCATCACTAAGTGGAATTATGCCAGAAGCAAATGCGTCAATGTCAGATTTATCACAGATTCTAGGAGATGTTATGTCAGGTTCATCAGTTACTGGAGGAAACGATATGAACATTAGTCAAGAAGCAAATGCAGATTCATTAGCAATTCTTGAAGAAGCACATAAGGTAATTGCAGGGCAAACAAAACAAACGATTCCAGATATTCCAGATAATCTAAAACAACAAATTGTTAATCAAAAATCAGATATTTTACTTTAGAACTATTTAGATTTTTTTTTACTTTTCTGTATCAAAATTTTCTTTATTCTAGATATTGTAGGATAGCTATATCCACGTCTTCGATAGTTTGCAATCATCATTTTCCAATTTTTTAATCTCCATTGTGCTTGTTCTGTAGTTACCGAGTGAACTTCTTTTTCAATGATACTTTTTCTTCCTACTTTTAGTGTTCCAGCATCTTTTGCAACCCACCTATTTTTTGCAAATTTTAGACCAGTTAGAATTTCTGAAACAGGCATTTCTTTGAAATACTCCTTTAATTTTTTAAGTTCAAGATCAGATGGTTTTTTTGAAATTGATAACTCTACAGTTGGTTTTACCACAAAAATTCTACAGGTTAATGACTTAAGAGAATCTTGCTAAACCAAAATTCAGTAGGGGATTTAGAAAAATTCGTTTTAGCAAAATTCAATCTACAGGCACGAAAGTCAGGTCTTGCGGATTTTAATTCAAATACTGGAGGGGTAATCTAGTACATGTCCCATCAATATACCATGATAGCACCATTTGATAAGACACGTTGTAAATCAAATGGAAAAAGAAGAATAACTATACCATGGCAAAAAGAAAATCCAAAAAAGGATACGTAAGAGTCTCACCCGTTACAGGAGACAACCCATTTGAAGAACCAGATTCACCAAGAGCATTTACTCCAGAGATAAGACAACGTGTTCTATTCTATGATGTTTAGGTGAGTTACAATTTCTAAACTTCGTGCTGTCTATTTTTCTAGAAGAAGAAGTTTAAAGTTTAATTTGGATACACCTGATTTGTGTTACAATTGTTCATGTCCATTAAAAAATCAAATAGCAAGTAACAACTGTTCACGGATGAGGTGTCTTACTTGTGTACTAATGCACAATATTGTTGATATCAAAGAATTAAATCAATCACTAAATTATTGAAAAACTTATAAAATTTTTAAATTATTTGTGAAGAAAAATTTTAATTTGTTATTGAATTATTTTCTAAATCTGAAAAAATTGAACCATCAAATAATGTATTGATGACAGTTAGTGAACCTGTAAGTAATAAAACCCCTATACCTATCAACATTATACCGCTAGTTCTTTCAATCCATCCGATCCACTTTTTAATTTTTTGGAAAAATATAAGGAACTGATCTATTGCAATTGCTGATAAAACAAATGGTATTGCAAGACCTGTAGAATACACTCCAAGTAAAAGTGCACCATCAATTATTGTAGAACTAGTAGCTGCAATTGTTAAAATCCCTGCAAGAATTGGTCCTATGCATGGAGTCCATCCTGCACCAAACGCCATTCCGACTAAAATTGAACCTATATTTTTTGTTGAACGTTTGGAAAAATCAAAACTTTTCTGTTTGTTTAATTTTTTAATATTTAAAATTCCAAGTAAATGCAGCCCAAATACTATGATTATGATTCCTCCAATTCGTTCTATCCATGTTGTGGCATCTACAAAAAATGATGATGCATAAGATACTGCAATTCCAAGAGTTACAAATATGATTGAGAACCCCAACACAAACATACTTCCTCTGCTTAGCACAGTGGTTTTTACTTTGAATTTACTTTGAGTTTTATCTGAACCATTTTCATTGTAGTTGTTTTTTGCAGATAATTCTTTCAAACTCATTCCTGTTATGAAACTGACATAAGCAGGAATTAGTGGGAGTATGCATGGAGATAAAAAACTAAGTAAACCAGCTGAAAATGCTATTGCAAGTCCCATATTTTTTAGTGTATTTTGTGAATTTGTTTCTGAATCTGACGTGATTCCTAATGCTATATCGATTCTTTTTTCAACATCTGTACCTTCTATTATGGCTCCTTTCCATTCATGAATTAAGTTTCCATCTTTTCCAATTAATAATGAAACTGGAGGCCCAAACATTTTAAATTCTCTTGTCGCATTATTGTCTGGATCAAACCATAATTCTGTCTGCATATCTAATCTCTGTGCCATTTTAATTGCATCATTGGGATTTTCATCTATACTAATATTGATAAATCGTACTCCTTGTTGAGAATATTCTTGATACAATTCATTGATGTAGGGCATTTCTTCCCTACATTCAACACACCATGTTGCCCAGACATTGACAAATAATATTGATTCCTCATAATTTGTTAGATTTACAATGTTACCATTTTCATCATATGCAAAATAGTCTGCATATTGTGACTCTGCAAATACTATTGTTGCATTTCCAATTATTATTAAAAATAAAATAAAAAAAAGATATGATGGGTTAGACATTATTATTCCAACCTTTCATCATTATTTGACCATCATTGGTTTGCCATACGATGACTGTGATCCCGTTTTCAGAATCTAACCATGCATTGGTGCCTGGTCCAAGTTCAGTTATTTCTGAAACTTGTCCATCAATTATTGTAGCATGTCTAACAAGATTATCTTTGACTGTCTTATTTGTCCAAGTTAGAATGGGTTTGTCCTCAGAATCTATGTCTATGACAATATTGGTTGCAGGAAACCAATTAGGATCATCTAATCCTGAATCTACAAGTACTGGATAACTCCAAGTTTTTGCATCATCAGTTGATGTGGCATAGTATAATCCTGGACGTTCTCCACCCATGGTGTACCATGCAGAGTGCACATTCCCTTTAGAGTCTGTTGCAATTGTAGATACTGCATGTGGACAATTAGCAATTTCAAATCCGTCATCTGCAATACCCATTGGCGGACTCCATGTATTTCCTAAATCTTTGGATTCTGAAACTACGATATCTCTATAATTTGGTTCACCAAAGTTTCCAATGATATTTCTGTATTGGATAAACATTGTTTCATCTGTTTTACACATATCTGTGGCACAACATTGGCAAGCTTTAGTCTTTACAACTAAACTTGGTTTGAAAGTATCACCATTATCATCAGAATAAGACATTCTGACTTGTGTTGGAAGATAGCTGCCGTTTTGTTTACCTCTTGAATCTAACCAAGCAACGTAAACTCTTTCTGATTCTTCATCAATGAAAATACTTTCAAATGATTTTGAATGAAGGTTTCCTCTAGCCCATGAATCATGTGTTATGCTTGTATTCTTATCGGCAATTAAAGTATGTGTGAAAGTTTTACCACCGTCAGTAGATTTAGCAAGATAAAGATCTGTAAATCCGAAATTGAATCCCAAGTCCCATATTTCTTGACTTTTTTGTGAATGACCGTACAATACATACAAGTCACCATTAGGTGATACTTTGATTTCTGCAGGTCTTGCATGTGGCATGCTTCCTTTACCATCTTCTGAAACCATTACAGATTCTGACCAAGTTTTTCCACCATCAAAAGTGGTTTTCATCATGATGTTGTGTTTTCCATCTTTAATGTCTCCATATGTTACATGGATTGCATTTCTGAATGTGTCTATGGCAACACCTGGTACACCAACCCCATCTTTGTCTCCTGCATGTTTTTCCCATGCTTGTTTTTCAGGAGATACTGAATGTTTTTGTTGTTCAGATTCTTTAACAACTAGATGGATACTTTCATCAAATATTTCATCAGAATTATTTCCAGTTGAAATGATTCCCACTTGTATTAGGAATTTAATCCCTTCTAGAAATTCATTGTCTCCAATTACTCCATTAGACCACCATCCTGCATTATTTTTTATCCAATCAGGTATTGATTCAGAACTAGGTGGTTGAGTTTCTTGATATGAAATTGTGATGATTTCTTTATCTATTAAAAATTCTAAAGATTGCACAAATGCTTCATCATCTATAGTTCCTTCAGCCCACCATCCTGCATTATTTTTTATCCAATCAGGTATTGTTTCTGCATTTACAGTACTAACTAGTCCTGTTGTTAGTAGAATAGATGCAACTACCATGAAAGTTATTGTGGTTTTCATACTTGAAAATATTTTCAGATAAATTAACCAAATTGGTACATTTCTAAAAACAATTAGTATGTTTTAGAAATGTACCTAATTGTTTTTAATCAAAAATTCTCATTTGTCATTATGAGATTACTGTTGACAGTTTTAGTTATGGTTAGTGTAATTATCATGTTCTCTACAGTTGAATATTCTTATGCAACGACAAACAATGAGGGTACCTTTGATGGCTCTACTCATTTTGTAAATGCAAAGAATCCTGGAATTGAAATGAAATTTTGTAAAAATACTCCTTGGTCCACTTATGGTTGGGATGATCCATCATATGCTACAATGGATCAACAAAAATTAAAACAATTAGTTTATGAAAAATGTATTGATGCAGAACCAAATTTTGAATTCTGGCCAACAGGCTCAGTAAAAATCTTAATTTCTGCACCTGCTTGGAATACTAATGAAAATCAAGTAGATGTTATTGGAAAACAATTAGGTTCTGATAATATCACATGCTCTAGTAGTGATGCCGGATTTTATGACACTGCTTCATCAAATGGGTTAGGAATGGTAGAAATTGGAACTGATACAGGATTGTTTGGTGGTGCTCTTAGCTTATCTGGTCCATCTTACAAGAGACTGATTTCTGAATCTGGAACATATCAATATGGTAGTTCTGATGCAGGTGATGGAACTGCAAGTTATGGTAGCGTAAAAACTTGTAAATTAAAAACTAGTAATTCTGGTTCATTTACTGTAAATTGGGAATTTTCAGAAGATCAACATATCATTAAAAGTGGTCAATACAGTTACCGAGAAGCAGATGTCGCATTTGGTAAAGATGTCTATGGAATAGATGATGAGATAAAAATTAAGGTCAATGATCGAGATATGCTTAGATGGAGTTATGATAGTAAATCCACCCCAATCAAGGTTTGGTCTGACAGTGATCTTGCAGGCATTGAAGTTATGGTCAAATATAAAAGACAATTTTGGATTCCTGATGCAGAAGATGGAAATCATGAAGCAACAATAACACTCACCACCACAGATGACTCATTGTCTGGAGGAGATACCACCAATGGTAGATTACATGTAAGTCCCGGTGATCATATTTATGCACAATATCTTGACTATACTCTGCCTCCTCCTTCTGGCGAGGATGGTTGTAAAATAGGTTTTGGCCCTAGTGCATTATCTGCAGCTTTGTCTTCATGTGAGAATAAAATAATCACAAATTTTGCTTTAGTTTCTGATTATCAACCAAAATTCCCTATAACACTCACCACAACATCTGATGATGATCTGCCCACATTTGCTTTAGGTGACGTATCTGTAATTACTCCAACAGATTATGCATTTACAAAATATACTTCTGATGGATTATACAAAGTGGTATTATGGGCAAATTCTAATAATGAATTAGAAAAAAATGCAGACAATAGAATTAAAATGATTTTCTATGATGGTTTTACTGAAAAACAATTAACGAATGTTAAATATGATTTCAAATTTGTAAACGCAGATAAAACAACTAAAACAAATATCAATACTCTTGATGGTTACTCTACCCAAGTAGTTAACCCGATTGAATCAAACCCTTCAAAATTAATAATTTCTAACATTAATGGATCTGAATCAAATGAAATCCAATTTATGATTCCTGTAGTTGATGAAATAAATGATATGGTATACGTAAAGTCTGATGCCAGAGCGTTAGATCAAATTACATCTGAAACATTTGTGGATTATTTGGAAACATTAGACATGGTTCCTAATTGGATTCTCACTACTGTTTCTTATTGGGATTCAGGCAGCATTAGTGATGTGGAGTTTGTTAACCAAATGAAATTCTTGGTTCAAAATAACTATATTTAGACTGAA
Source organism: uncultured archaeon (assembly GCA_937896495.1). GTDB lineage: Archaea > Thermoproteota > Nitrososphaeria > Nitrososphaerales > Nitrosopumilaceae > Nitrosopumilus. The sequence continues at coordinate 8,166 of CALBNQ010000113.1, forward strand.
TCTCTATTATTCTCTCTGATCTAACGAATAGACTATTTTTTTATTGATTTTGGATTTTTTAATAATTTCAAATTCTGACAGAATTTTTAACCTCTTTGAAACAATACTTTTTGAACATGCACTCTTTTCAACAATCTCATCTAAACTAAACTCCTTTTGAGCACTCATTATTTTGACAATTTCTTTTAATCCATTATTGTTTTGTATAGAATATTTTATTTCTTGATTTTTTGTCATATTTATTGGAAAGTAACGTTTTTTGTATGTACGTTTCATTATGATTTTGTTATTACTTTCTAAATTTCTTAAATGATGGTTTAAGGTGGATGCGGGTATTGATAAATTATATGATATTTGTGATAATGTTTTTCCTGGATTCTCTTCTACATATTTTAAAACAATTTCATAATTACGTGAACCATCATTTTCATTTTGTTCTATGTTGTTGATTATTGTTTTTACATAAAACAAGAATGGTACATTTGTGACATGTACCAGAATTATTAAAAAATTTCATAATTAATTCCAATGAAATGAGATGAATGAGGATAGAACTAGACATATTGGAAAACAAATAGAGTTTGCAAATGTAGTTCCTGAATTTGAAACTATGACAATGATGATACTAACTGTCGCAATTATTAGTATTGTAGCAGTAACTGCAAAATCTAGAGTTATTCCAAGATTTTAGGAATATCTTTTTTCTATTTTTTTAAATATTTCATTCATAACATTTTTTATAAAAATCACTCATTTCGAAGCTTGAACCAGTTATTTTAAATTCATAAAATGTTAATTTATGATATATCATGTTTAGACCCGAACGAATTGTTGAAAGAAAATCCTCGCTTTTCTCCATAATTGTTGCAGGAATTGTTGGTATATTGGCAATTCCAATAATTGCACCACATTTTCTACATACCTTTCATCTTGCCCATATTGTATTGCACATTGGTGGAATAACACTTGCAGTATTCATCTCAACTCTGGCTTTTGTTGCATATGGAAAACTTAGAACAAAAAGACTGTTGTTAAGTGCAATAGCATTTGCTAACTTTGTTGTAGCTGAATTTGTATTACTAATTGATGCTACATGGCCTGGAGCATTTGATCTTGGTGACATGCCTCTTTTGGAGGTAGGACATTTATTGACATTTGCAACATTAGGAT
>CALBNQ010000114.1 GCA_937896495.1 uncultured archaeon
ATATTGAATTTCAATTGGTACTTGATTCTACTGATGAAGAAATCATTGAACTAAAAAAAACTCAAACATTCACTGTTGAAGAATTGAAAAAAATTGAACAAGAAATTTCATTTTTAACTTCAAAAAAATAATGTTATTTACAATGAGTTTATCTGGATCTTTAATTTTAGAAATTTAATGTTTGATGAAATTGTTAATAATTTAATCAAAATTAAACAAGATTTTGCAAAAAATTATTCAGGAAATGCTCATATTCAGGAGGTGATTCCTTCACAAACCTCAAAAGAATTTCCACTTGATAAAAATCATTTAAAACAATTACATAAATTTGCAGAAAAAAATCCCATCTACTTTAATTCGTATGAAGAAAAAATTTTAGGTGTTTCATGTATTGTGTATGAAGGAGACATTAACGAATATTGGTTAAACAGTATTAAACATGGTTCTAGTTGTCAGCCATTTTACCCCACCTGGATAATGTCTGCTTATCTGATGGTGTTAATTGCTAAAAAAATTGGTTATTCTGAACTTGTAGATATTGGTTCAGGTGATGGAAGAATTGCATTTTGTGGGAAAGTTTTAGGATTAACTTCTCACAGCCTTGAAATTGATGATGTGTTAGTTGGATTGCAAGATATCATTTGTGTACAAACAAATCAAAATTTTAATCCAAAATGTGGAGATGCATTAGAATTTGATTACTCTGAATTAAATTTGAAAACACCTGTCTTTTTCATTGGAGGACTTCCTCAAATGGGAGGTGATATTTTGGCAGCAAGCATTATTGATAAAATAAACTCCATCTCTAATTTAAAAACAAATACAGGATTAGTGTTTGCAGGAACAAACACTAAACGACAATTATCTGGAAATTTGTCTGTTGGAGGATGGAGTGCTCTAATTGAGGAACATATGTTGGATGTACTTGATACTGTTTCATTACCTACTGTCTGGACTTTTGATCAATTAATTGAAACACCATATATTTTTACAAAATTTAAATAATTTCAAAAAAATAATTCCCGTTAGTTATTCCACATTTTGAGATTTTTACGATTTGATCTTTTTTTGGATTTGTAGTCATTTTGGCAATTAATCTAATTGAATCAAAAAATTCCACCATGCAAAAATAATTTTTGTCTTGTCTGGAAAATTCAATTATTTTACCCTCGAATTCTCCTTTTTTCAGTGATGTTTCACCATTACAGTTATCACAAAATTCTGATGGTGGCCAAATTATTTTTTTACATGTCAAACATTCAGGAATACTGAATTTCCCTTTTGATAACTCTGTCTCAAAACTCATCTTTCTAATACCAATACCGTTGATGATGTAGAAGCTGCTGACATGTTGTGAACTAATCCTACATTTGCATTATCTGTTTGACGATTTCCTGCAGTTTTTTGAATCTGTTGTACAATTTCTATGGTTTGGGATATTCCTGTAGCTCCAAGCGGGTGTCCTGTACCAATTAATCCTCCACGTGGATTTATCTTAAAATTATTTGTATCATGTAATTCCTTAACCATACTCATTCCTTTTCCTGGATTTGTAAACCCTATAGATTCTAATGCCATAGGTTCACAAACAGAAAATGCATCGTGTACTTCTGCAACATCAATATCTGAAACAGTATGATTTGACATTTTAAGTGCTGATTGCCCTGCAATTTTTGTTGACTCCATAGATGCTAATGATGTATTTTTTGTAAACCCTGCTGAAGTTGTTTTTTGTCCTATTCCTGTAATCCATATTGGCATATCTGTGTATTTTTTGGCCATTTCTTCAGATGCTAATAAAACCGACGCACTTCCTGTACATGGTCTTGAACAATCTAACAACCTAAGATCATCTGTTAATTTTTTAGAATTTATTACATCTTTGACTGTGTATGTTTTTTTTGATATTGCATTTGGGTTTTCTTTTGCTTGTTTATGATTTTTCACGGACACCAATGCTAGTTGTTCATCTGAAATACCAAATTTCCGTTTGTATGATTTTGAAAAAATAGATGCCCAAAAAATCGGATGTTTGAACTCACCTCTTGAATTGTCCCATTCTAAAATTTGTCCTGGACTATCATATCTCTCAGCACCTGATACCAGAACCATATCTGCTAGTCCTGATGAAATGTAAGAATATGCTGAAACAATAGAATTTGTGCCTGAATTACATAGACTTTCAATAGAATGTGCAATTTTTGGTTGAATCCCTACCATTTCAGATAACACCGGGGATAGATATTTTGAATTGTTATTTGTAGAGACTAACACTGCATCAATCCCTTTTTTGTCAATATTGGTATTTTTTTGAAAAAGATCATTAGTTGATTTATGTAAAATAGATTCTATTTTATGATCTTCTTTTGTAAATGGAATTATTCCATGTGCTATGATTCCTACTTTTTGCATAATTACTCATCCAAAAATGTTTTTTTTAACAATGAAAATGATTCTATTGTATCTCCAATTGGGTTAAATTGAATTATTGGTAGATTAACACCTGTCTCTCTAAATTTTTTTAATTGTAATTTTGCTTCATTTGGTGTTCCAGAAATACAAAGTGAATTTAACATGGACTCTGTTACCAACTCATGATTTGATTTGAATCCTGATTTTTTGAATTCCTCAAAAATATTATTGGTTTCATTTTTAAATCCATTTTTAGCTAAAAATTCCCTATAAATTTTTCCTACAGATACATAAAACGCAAGAGTTTTCTTTGCACGTTGTATTGCCTCTTCGGAATTATTTGATACACATGTAATTATTTGACATGCCACATCAATTTTCTTTTTTGACTGCATCTTTGAAATAATTTGCCTCATTTCCTCTTTTGGTCTCAGATAAAAAATCACACCATCTCCAATTTCCCATGCCAAATTGACCATTTTTTGATTGATTGCAGCCAGATAAATTGGAATTAATTTCCTCTTTGGTTCTAAAAGTAAAGTGAAATTTTTTAAATTAAAAATTTTTCCTGAATAGTTTATTTGTTTTTTTGATAATGATAATCTGATAATTTCTACATATTCTTTCATTCTTTGAACTGGGTTATCAAATTTTTCACCGTGAAAATCTTCCACTATTGGAACACTACTTGTACCCAATCCTAGAATTAATCGCCCATTGGATAGAATATCTGTAGTTGCGGCTCCCATTGAAATTGTGGATGGGCTTCTCGAATAGATGTTAATTATGGATGAGCCAATTTTTTGGGTTTTAGTCTTGGCAGATACTGCACCTAATATAGAAAAATTCTCCATTCCCCAGGTTTCAGGAATCCAAATTGAATCAATTTTTGTTCCAGATACCATTTCTGTACATTGAAGCACCTGTTCTACTGAAAGCAATGATCCTAAACTACATGCAATACGCATGAAAACAGTATGAATATTGGATATTCTAGTGTATCTGTTCAACGAAATATCTCTCAGATTTAAAAAATTGTGATAAATTAATAATTTGTAATTTTTCTTTGAACAATCTATTCCAAAGCAATTTAAAATAAATGAAATATTTTTTTACACTCATAATACATGATATTTGATTGATGATTTATGACGTTAAATATGGTCACAGATAATTCCAAAAACAAAAAATTCCCTTGTGATTCATGCCATACTGATTGTTGTAAGGAATACGTGATATTTGTAAATGCTCATGATATTTACCGTCTTTCAATGAGATTAAAGTTAAACCCGATGAATTTTCTTGAAATTCTTGGTGCAAAAGATTATGATCTTGGAATAAATGTAGAAGAAGGTTTGATTGATCTTATTTTAAAACAGAAAAATGATGGGTGTATGTTTCTTGAAGAAACTAAAGATACCTTTAGATGCACTGTAAATGATTTTAAACCCAGTATATGCAAATCATATCCATTTCAAATCAAAAATGAGAAATTAATACAGATGAGTGATATAATGTGTCCAGTTGATTGGAATATTAAAGAATTTGAATCTATAATGCTACCTCATCTCAAAAAAGATTATCATGAATGGAAATTTTATGATAATCTGATACTAGAATGGAATACAAAAAATTTAACAAAAAAACCATTATCTGCATTTTTAAAATTTATTCTAAATAGAGTATCTTTGGAATTTGTGTAGTACCAATGATGTTCATTATACTAAAAATTTATCATAATAATTCATAAATCTGTCAATTTTTCACGGTTAGTTAATTTTCAATTATATGATTTTTAGAAATCTGTGTTCGCCCCTGTAATTATTTTTCAATTAGGACCAATCTAATGTCTTTATGGGCAATGCTGTTTTAGCAATAGGTTAATTTTCATTGAGGCGGAGTATTATCAGATCAAGTAACAATGAAAACTATTGAGCGAACAAACATTTTCAGAAAAACCTTCCTATAATACCAATTTTTGGGGCAATGCAACAAAATATGCTTCAGTAGGAAATGATGAATCATTTGTTGAAGAAGTTGCATATTTGATGGTTACTTTGCACCGAACTGGTGCATAAATTTTAAAATTATCTAATTATTTTTTCAATTTCAAATGCACAATCTTCCATATCTTTGAAAGAATCAACTGAATACCATTTTGAATTTTTGAATTTAACTGTGTTAAGTTTGCCTTTTTTTGCATAATTTGGGAAAAGTGTTTTTTCAATATCTCCTTTATCTGGTAATTCATTAAGTATATTTTTTTGAAGATGGTAAATTCCTGCA
>CALBNQ010000115.1 GCA_937896495.1 uncultured archaeon
TTAATTCCTACATCTACACAAAATGAAATTTTACTGTTTTTTTCAACATTTTTTGCTTTTCGTGTTTTAGAATTTGTTCCAATGTAGAATTTTTTTCCAGCATATCTATACCAAACAGGTACAATGTGTGGAGATTTTTTTTTGTCAATTGTTGCAAAATGTAAAATTTTTTGTGTTTTCAAAAATTCATCTTTTTTGTTCATGTTTTCTAAACCCTAATAGTATCATCAAAATCCCAAACCCCAACATTGCAACTGACACTTTTTCATTTGTAATTTCTGAATTAAACAAAAATTCTTCAACAAACTCTATTCCCCAAATTAATAATTGCCTAATCAGAACGATTCCTGCCATTACTGAAAATAATGTACCCATTGCAGTAAACCAATTTCTACCTCGTCTGTGGTATTCCTCACTCATGATAAATGAAAATTATCTCTTAGATTATTTTGATGCCTGGATTTTTAATTTTATTTCTAATCATTGCATTAAGAAGTAATGGTGTGGACATTTCTGCAAGATATGATAATTCTATTGGTCCCAGATAAATTGATCTAAGACCTTTAATCTCATTAATCAATTCATTTACTACTACTACTGAGTCTTTGTCGTCTCCACATACAAAAATATCATAATCTAATTCCAAAGTTGGATTCACAAGTTTTTTTTCTGAAATTACATGAAATGCAGAAACTAATTTTGATTTATCTTTCATGTGATTTGATACTAATTTGTATGAAAATGGTTTGTTATCTTTAATTGAAATACATTCAAAACCAACATCTGTTTTTGTCATTGGAACAATTGGTGATACTACAACACAGCTATCTTTAATTTCAGATAAAATTGTTGAACATGTAGAATCAATATTTTCATATGGAATTGATAAAATTAAAACATCACTTTCTTTTGCAACTGAAACATTATCATTTCCTGAAATACTTCCTTTAATTTCTCCAAATGCTTCTTTTGCAAGATTTGTATATTCTGCAGCTGATTCTGATGCTCTTGTGGCATCACGTGAACCAATTATTACATTGTGATTTTGTGACCATCTAAGTGCAAAACCTTTTCCCATTCCTCCAGTACCGCCAATAATTCCAACTTTCATGACTAGTCCCCAGATAATGTTATTATTATCTTTATTTGAATTTTAGACTAACTTGGGGCAAGTAATTTTTCTAAGACATGGTCAAGCAAAAAATAACACTGATAGAATTTTAGCAGGAAGAACAGAAGGAATCCCCTTAACTGAAACTGGAATTAAACAAGCAAAGCATACTGCTGAATTATTAGAACATATGAATATCTCTGCAATTTATTCTAGTCCAATTCAACGAGCAAAACATACTGCAGAAATTGCAGGACAACATAATTCTGTTGATGTAACAATTGATGAACGTCTAATTGAACTAGATATGGGAAAATTTACTGGAATGCATTATGATAAAATTTTTAACAGTCATGGAAATGTATTTATGAAATTTTACAATGGTGAATTAGAAATTGCACATAATGGGGTGGAGACTTTTACTCAAGTCAAAAGTAGAGTGTTGAGTCTGGTTGATGATATTATCAAAAAACATCCTGATGAGAATGTAGTCCTTGTAACACACATGGATCCGATCAAAGCAATGTTATCTACTATAGTTGAATTATCCCCAACTAATCTTTTTGAATTAATTATTGCTAATGCATCACTTAACATATTCCGAGAAAAAGAAAATAGATTTTCTATTTCGGGACTTAATGTAATGCATCCATCTAGATTCGATCAAGGTTGGTAGCTAATAATCTTGAAAACCCTTAAATAGAAATCATTAGTCACGTCATCTATTACTATGAAGAGTATTGTAGGATTATTCTTGGTTTTAGCGGTTTTAGTAATTGTACCTGCTGTAGATTTAGCATTTGCTGCAGGTGATGAGCCTGGAGAATACCTTGATCGTAGGGCAATAATTTGGAATTTGTTCTTTAGAATGATGAC
>CALBNQ010000116.1 GCA_937896495.1 uncultured archaeon
GTGCAAGACAAGGCAACCAGATTTGATATATTCATTAAAAATAATAAAAAGTCATGAAACAAATTTCTTTAAAAAAATCTATCCCAATAACAATATTTTCAATATTATTAATCTCATTTTCAGTAAATTTTGCAAATGCTGAATCATCTCCAGAATGGGTAAAAAATACGGCATTGTGGTATGGGGAAGGCATTATCTCAGAATCTGAATTCCTAAACATGGTAAAATTTCTGATTGAAAATGAGATAATTGTGATTGAAAAAGAATTGCAAATATCAGCAAATATGAATCCAGAAATTTTAATTCCCAATGGAAATTTTGATGTTTCAAGTTCATCATTTTACATACCATTAAATCTAGAAACAGTAACTGGAGCTACAGTTACTTGGGTTAATGAGGATTCAGTCCCACATACAGTCCAAAGTCAAGATGAATCAGGAAAAGTGATTGATATTTTCAATAGTATACCGCTCAATACGGGGGACAGATTTGATTTTACATTTGAAGAATCAGGAGTATACAACTACTTTTGTTCATTTCATCCTTGGAGAGTTGGTGTAGTTACAGTAAAGTAACAACATGAATAAATTTTCAAAATTAATAAAATAAATAGAAATTGGAAATAGCTATTTCTTTGACTTGTTTACAAATGCATTCATTCTTTCTTCTCTATCAGGATGTGTGAAACAATTTCTCCAAGCAAGAAGTTCAATTGATAATCCAGTATCAAGGTCTGCATTTCGTCCTTTGTTAATTGCGACTTTTGACATCTGAACACCCATTGTAGAGTTTCCAGCAATTTGTTGTGCCATTTTCAAAGCTTCTTCTTGTAGTGATGCAAGAGGGACAACTTGATTTACAAGTCCAATCTCTTTTGCCTCATCAGCTTTGACCATTTTGCCAGTATAGACAAGTTCTTTTGCCTTTGCTATTCCCACAATTCTCATCAATCTTTGAGTGCCCCCCCAACCGGGTGGGATTCCAATTGTTACTTCTGGTTGACCCATTCTAGCAGTATCTGCAGCTATTCGGATATCACAAGACATTGCAAGTTCACAGCCTCCACCTAATGCAAAACCGTTAATGGCTGCAATAGTTGGTTGTTTTACTAATTCGACAGTTGAAGTTACAAGCTGACCAGTTTGTGCATACGTAACTGATTCATCTGCAGATATTTTTGACATGTATTCAATGTCAGCTCCTGCAGAAAATGCTTTTTCACCTTCACCAGTCAAAATGATAACTTTGACATCATCATTGTGATTTAGTGCTTCAAAAGTTTTGATTAGTTCTTTTGCAACATCAGTATTCATAGCATTGAGTTTGTCAGGTCGATTAATTTTGACAGTACAAATGCCATCAGAAGTAGATGTGGTAACTAGTGACATGATAATTTGCCAAGTTACACGAAACTTAAACGTTCTCTATTTTCCGCGTGTTTTGCCCCATTGAGCTAATGCAGATGCAGCTGCAACCCAAGTTCGAAGATCACTGTAAACTGGAACATTGTGTTCCTCAATTAATTTAATCATTTTTTCAGTATATGGTCCACCGTTACCACCAGCAAGAATTGGTTTCTTCTTTTTCTTAGATAACTCATCTAGATAACCAATTATTGTTTCTTCAAGTGGATCATCTTGGAATACAAACCATGGCATTGCAATGTCAATATTCTTTTCATCCAAAAATTGTTCAATGACAAATTTATAATCATCAGCAGTTGCACCGCCACCTACATCTGCAGGATTTCCATTATGAATTGGTACAGTTGGTGGGAAATGGTCCTTTATTTTTTTGAGTGGTTGAGGAGATAATTTTCCTATTGTAAGACCCAATCTTTCTAATTGATCAATTCCACCAATCATTGGTCCTGCACCATTACTAGTCATTGCAACACGATTACCCTTTGCATGTGGTTGCCATGCTAGTGCCTTTAAGACTCCAACTAATTCTTGATAACTGTCAACTGAAATAATTCCTGCTTGCTTGAACGCACCCATAATCATTGCATTTGATCCACCTAGTGAGCCAGTATGTGATGCTGCTTGTTTTGCACCTGCAGCAGTTCTACCACTCTTCCAAATTACAATTGGTTTCTTTGTATCCTTCATTACACGTTTAGCAGTATTGATGAATTTTCTACCATCACCAAATCCTTCAACGTATAATCCAATTACTTTAGTTTGAGGATCATTTGCAGCATACCATATCATATCTGCTTCATCAACATCAGAGCGATTTCCAAAACTAATCATTTTTGACAAACCAAATACATCAGCACTTTCTAACATACTGATTCCCATAGTGCCGCTTTGTGAGAAAAATGCAACGTTTCCTAATTTTGAACGTACCATTCTTTCTTGTCCTTGGAAAGCACAATCAAGACGATTTGCTGCATTAAACATTCCAATGCAATTAGGACCAATTACACGGATTTTGTGTTTTAATGATAATTCTTTAACTTCAGCTTCCATAGCGGCTCTATCGCCACCAAGTTCCTTTCCACCACCAGAAACGATTACAACATTATGAATTCCTTTTGCAGCACATGTTTTCATTATAGGTCCACATGCTGAAAGATCAACACAGACAACAACCAAGTCAATTTTGGATTTGACTGCATCCAATGATGGATAACATTTGATTCCAAGAATTTCTTTTTGTTTAGGATTAATTGGGTATACTTTACCTTTGTAATCTTGTTTTCCAAGTGCATCCAAAACAGAGTTACCAATTTTTCCAGGAGTAGCTGATGCTCCAATTAATGCAACAGATTTTGGAGTAAAGAAGGACTCCATGGATGTAATGTTTGGTTTTGCTTTTGAAATTGAATTTTTCTTTAAAGTGTCATTGAGAATAATTTTTGCGTCAACTACAAAGTGAGACTTTGGATAAACGATTACTGGATTAAAGTCGATGCTGTTAATGTAATTGGCATTTTCTACACCTAGTTTTCCAATACCTACCAACATTTTTGCTACCATGTTAAGATCAATTGGTTCACTTCCACGGAATCCTTTGAGAAGTTTGGAACCCTTGAGTTCGTTTAACATTGATTTTGCATCAGATGTGCTAATTGGAAGCATTCTAAATGCAACATCTTTGAATACTTCAGTCATTACTCCTCCCAATCCAACCATAATCATTGGGCCAAATTGTGGATCATTTTGAATACCTACAATTAATTCAACACCTTTTGGAACCATTTTCTCCAAAAGAATTCCTTTAACATCGACTCCTTTCTTTTTAGATAGTCTTCCATACATGTCATTGAATGTCTTTTTTACATCAGCAACATTATCAATTCCAACTTTAACTCCACCAACGTCAGTTTTGTGTAAAATTTGTGGAGATACAACTTTCATGACAAGTGGGAATCCAATTTTCTTGGCTTGTTTTACTGCATCATCAGCTGATGTAGCTAAGGCATAAGGAGGAACTTTAACACCATAAGTTTTGAGAATAGATTTTGATAATTCTTCAGTGATAACTTTGTGATCGGTTTTGATTGTTTCTTCAAAAATTTTCTGTACTGCAGTCATCGTTCGATCGATAAAATCAAATCTCAATATATTAAACTTTGGTCAAAGTCCAAATGATGATTTGAAGTTATTGTAAAAAATTTCCATATTTGATTTTACAATTGAAATATTTTCATTTATTTCAGATCGAATTTTCTGTGGATTAATGTATGGGATTTTTTGTAATTTTTCTTCAGTATTATCAAGCCACAAATTTACCATTTCTTCATTTACCTCCAAATGAAATTGTAAACCAATTGCGCTTTTGTATTGAAATGCTTGGTTTGGATAGTATTCAGAAGATGTCAATCTGACTGCATCTACAGGTAAATCAAAGGTATCACCATGCCAATGAAATACAGTAAAAGGGTTAGTCATGCCTGAAAATAGTTCAGAATTATTAGCAATTTTCAAATCATGGTAAAAGCCAATTTCAGTTTTAGGTCCACGATACACAGATGCACCAAAAGTTTTGGCAATCAATTGAGAACCCAAACAAATTCCTAAAACAGGGATGTTTTTCTCAACAGAATTTTTGATTAATTTTTGCTCTTCTATAAGATAGGGTAAATCATCATTTACGCTTTCAGGAGCACCCAAAATAACAATCATTGAAAAATTATTTTTTGGAAGAGATTCATGTTTTGCATTAACTGATTTGATTTCAAATCCATCATTTTTTAATAATTCACCCAAATATCCAGAGCCTTCAATCCTAGTATTTTGAATTAATAGTACATCAGACATTAAAAAATATCAAAAACAGTGTTTAATATTTTAAAAGTTTTCAAATGTAAAAATAATCAAATAGGTAATTTTCAAATTATCATTCAAATTTAGAACTATTCATTCATTATCTGAATCACAAATTAACAAAGTATGAGTTACTCCAAGTTTCTTAATGGTTCTGATTTGTGTTGAAATTACATCATCAAGTGTTTTATTATCACTTGCACGTACTTTGATTACAATATCATACATTCCAAATAATCCTTGAATGTTTGTAATTGATTTGACTTTCTTTAATTCTTCAATTATACCATCTACATCCATATTTCCACATTGAATCAATACAAATGCCAAAGCCATTAAGAAGAAATCTCCATTGTTTGTTCTAAATATACATAATTTCTTTTATATCTTGAAATTTTAGGTCTGGTTCTTAATTGCATTCCACAGCAAGGACAATGTCTTCCATCCCAATCAACAAATCTATCACAGACATTACACCTCTTTTGTCCATTGGCATAACGCAATCCATTAGAACTAAATTTTGTCTTGTATCGGTGACATACTCCCTTACAGACCATGTGTAATCTCCGGTATGAGTTTTTTTAAGAAATTTTGTTTAGCTTTTGAGTTTCGAGGTCTACTTCTTAACTGATGATTACAGCAGGGACACCACAATCCATCCCAGTTTATAAAAATAGAACAACGTTGACATCTCTTTTGATTATCAGCATACTGACAATGGTTAATTCGTTTTGTCGTTTTGTAATTATGACAAATACCCTTACAGACCATTTAGAATTATCTCCTTTCTTTGAGATTGTATTTTAAGAAATTTTTGTTTGTGTTTAGAATTTCGTGGTGATGTTCGTAATCTGACACCACAACATGGACAAAAATTGCCTTCCCAAAAAATGTAAAGATTACAAGAATTACATCTCTTCTGTCCTGATTCATATCGTCCTCTACGTGAAGGCATTATTGCTTTGTAGGAAATGCATTTGCCACTACAAGTACAACTCATAAAGAAACCTCACAATTCTGCATCATTTGAAAATTGTTTTTGAAAAGATTTCCTTGTGTAAAAATTTTCATCATCATACTTTTCGTAACCCCATTTTTTGCTCTACAAACATTTGTTTGCCTTTACTAGTTCTTGGTTTGTTACGTAATCGTCTACCACAACACGGACAGAATCGTCCTTCATACTTTACAAATACATCACAGATTACACATTTTTTCTGACCATTAGCATAACGTAATGTCTGAGAAATCCATGTTGCTTTGTAATGGTGGCAGATTCCCTTACACGTCATTAATTATGATCTCCTGTTTTTGAATTTGTTCCAGATGCTTGTCCCTATACTGTTTGTTTCTAGGTTTTAGTCTTAATCTATAATTACAACATGGACACCACAATCCGTCCCAGTTTATGAAAATCTCACATCTTTGACATCTTTTTTGTCCCTTGGAATAACGTCCACCGTTATCAAGCCTCTTTGCCCTATATCGAATGCAAATTCCATTACAGTTACTTGCTATGTCTAAAATCTCCCCAGAAAATGTTATCCCATTATAATACAAAAAGATTTTTTGAGTTATAGGATATCATTTCCAACATATACCAATCAAAGGCAATTTAAAGAATTAATGGAATAACTGAATAAACTAATTAAGAAGAATAATAGAGTTTTCAATATCATGGCAGAAAATTGTTTTGAATGTAAGAACAAGATTGAAGAGCATTCAACAGAGCAATCAAAATTATGTCTTTCAAAAATGTCTGAGTCGCTAGTTGCAGTTTCAAATGTTCAGACAAAATTAAGAGAAATTACTGAAGAAGAGGCACTAGACCAATTTGTAAATACAAAAACTGGTGAGCCAAGCAGAATGGGTTCTAAATAAAATTAAATATCATCTCTCACTAGTAGTATCATGAGTAAATCTAAATCCATAGAAAAAGAAACTGTACAAAATAATACGTCTGATTCTGTTTCACAAATTACAAAAGATAACATTCACAAGATTACTGCAAAATTAGAATCTCAACTACCTGTAAAGACACAGCAATTTTCTGAAATGTACACAGCATATCTTCATACAATGAACAATACGTTTGATTCTTGTATCACATGTGAAAAGGAGTTAATGGATAAACTCGGAGTTGATAAAGCAGTGTTACAAGCATTTGTAGAATTTAGTAAATCCCAAACGGATTCTGTTTTACAACAGATGGATTTCTATGCACAATGGAGAAAATATTCAAATGATATGCAATTATCAGCAATAAAAAGTTGGGATACATTTATGCAAACTATAATTGATGCAAATCTCAAAATCTTCAAGTAATCTATACGACTGATTTTTCATAAATTAATAAAAAATGATTAGAGGGCATCAGAGCCTGTCTTTTTTGATGCAATGTTTATCACATTTTCAACATCTGAAATTGTAATAATTCCATCTCCTCCTACTCCAGTAGATGCTGCATCTGAAATTGCAAATATCACATCATCAGCTTTAGAGTCATCTACTATTGTAACTACTACAGCGATTTTGTTGTATTCTGCAACAAGGGAGCCAGTTCCTCTACCTGCACGAATAGTTTGTCGCTCACCTGATCCCCTTCCATTTCCTTCAAGAATGGAGAAACCACCAACTAAATCATTAATGGCATCAGAGACTGCACCAATTTTTGTTGCTCGAATTGTTGCTTCTATTTTCTTCATTGTGATTTTTGGATTTTTGTGAAGTTAAAAGGAATAGTATGTGTATATTTTGATTTTATGATATGAAATGAATTAATTTTGCAGACAGTGTGAGGGAGTATGATTTACAGTGTGTGCCTATTGTAAATATTCACATCATCTAATTCGTTATTGTACTAACAATTACGTAACTATTATTTTTGATATGAATTATGATATTAAAGTAAAATCATTTTATACTAGAATAAAGTAATTTTTTTTATGGTAACTAATGAAATCAAAGAGTTAGCAGATCATATTTTTCAAATTCATTCAGGGATTGAACATTTGGGATTAATTGATTTGGAAGGACATGTGGCACTAGACCAATCATCAAAAGCTTCAGTTCCAAATGAGCCAGATACAGACAGGGTATTATTTTATTCTCAGGTTAGTTCAAGAAGAAATAGACGTGAACACTTTGATGAGGCATATGGGAAAACCACATACATTCACATCATGCGAGAAAAAATGCAACAATTAATGGTGTACATCCCAATGTTTACAGTATACCTTACACTGGATCATGCGATTAATCAAGATGAAGTAGCAATAATTGCCCAAAGTTTACACAATACAGATAGCGATATCATAGATAGAGCTGCAAAAAGTCTATTTTACAAATAAAAAAAGAAAAACTCTACTAGTTTCTAGTAGGAGTAAAAGTGCTTATCCAAGATTGGATAATGTTTTTGTTTAAATCAGTAAATGCTGAAACATTGTCATTGAATGCTTTGATGTTTTGAGTAGTTGCATCCATTGCAGTTTTTACAATTTGATTTTGAATTGAACCTGCTTGAACAATTTGTTTGTTGGAATCTACAATTACAGTTTTTGCAGCATCAGGAATTTCAGTGATCATTCCAGATTTTTGGGCAAATTCTTGTTGCATTGAGATTGCAGCATCAAATGATTTTTCTGCAGCTTTCATACATTCTTCTTGAAAATGAGTGCTTGCTTGGAAATACTGTGGAGTATTTTTTGTGATACTTTCAAAGTATTTTTGCACATTTTGCTTATAGATTGCATAAATGCTGCTTGTTTGATTTGTTTTTTGAGATTGTGTACTCATAATTCCACATGAATAAAATCGATATATATACTGTTGGTTTTCAGTGGTAATGAATGGTATCAGGTGACACATCTGTATCTCAAATGATGAACAATCTAACAAATAGGCATACTGAAAAATCAAATTCAAAAAGATAGAATTACTATAAAATTTACGATCAAATAAGATACTATGGTAAATTCAATTTTAAAAAATTTAGAATCAAACATTCAAGGACAAATATTTTGTGAAAAAGAATTTAGAAAATTTTACTCAGTTGATGCAAGTTCTTATCAAATAATTCCAAAAATAGTAATAATTCCAAAAAATGAAAAAGATATTATCAATACAATAAAGATTGCAAAGAAATTCCGAACATCAGTTACAGTACGTGGTGCAGGTACAGGGCTTGTAGGTAGTGCATTAAATGATGGGATTATTTTAGATTTAAAAAAATTTGATTCAATTAGATTTGGCAAAAAACATGTAACTGTTGGTGCGGGAGTTCTCAAAGGAAGATTAGATAAAGAATTAGAAAAAACAGACAAGTTTTTTCCACCTAATCCATCAATTGGTAATTTTTGCTCAATTGGCGGAATGCTTGGAAATAATTCTAGTGGGAGTCGCAGTTTGAAATATGGAAGTATGATTGATAATGTATCAGAAATTACACTAATTGATGGAAATGGAGATAAAATTGTGCTTCCAAAAAATGAAGAACAGGGAAAAATAATTCATAAAATAATAAAAATAGATGAAAAAAAGATTCCAAAAACAACAAAAAATTCATCAGGGTATAGAATCGATAAAATCAAATCAAGTAAAGATGCTCATAAAATACTAATTGGTTCTGAAGGGACACTAGGGATTATTATTTCAGCAAAATTGAAAATTAAAGAAAACCCAAGGAAAAGAACTCTCTTCATCATAGAGTATGAATCAATAATTAATGCTGCAAAGAATAGTATTCAAATTAACAAAACTGCACCTTCAGCAATTGAATTTGTAGATGAAAATACACTAAAGCAAATAAAATTCAAATTTATCAAAAAAACAAAATGTCTACTTTACGTAGAATATGATGAAAAAATCAAAGAAAATGAAAAGGCATTAAAATCAATGGTTTCTGGAAAAATCACTCAAAAACTAGATAAAAAATCAGATATGAGTAAATGGTGGAGGCATAGGGATTCAGCATTACACTATAGTTTGAGATTAATCCCCAAAAAGAAAAGAATTCCTCATGTAATTGAGGATGCATCAGTGTCATTGGAGAATCTTCCAAAGTTATTCTCAATATTATCTAAAATTGAGAAAAAATACAAAATCAAATCTATCATGTATGGACACATGGGTAATGGGAATATTCACGTCAGACTAATTTCAGACAGAAAAAATATCAAATTCATCAAAAATATTGCAACACAATACTTTGAGGAAATAATCAAGATGGAGGGAACCATATCTGCTGAACATGGAGATGGACTAGCACGCTCAGAATTTGTAAAAAAACAATATGGTGTAGCAAACTATCAAACTTTTAAGAGAATCAAAAAATGTATGGATCCAAATGGTATTTTAAATCCTGGAAAAATTATTACAAGAAAAAGTACAATTGTTAAAAATTTAGAAAATTTCTAAATTGAAAAGATATTATCATTTTAAAATTAGTACAAATCAGTTAGCATGTATTAAAAAATAATTCATGAAAAGATTTCAAATCAATATGTGTTTTATGAAAACATACAACATAAATCGTGTCAAAAGTGAAATTGGTTTTACTTTGGTTTTGTTACCTTTTGATATCTTTTGATACAAAAATTACCAAATCGGTTTTGGTTTGGTTTTGGTTTTGTATATCCTGAATACCATTTGGTAACAAATTAGGAGTAAATTGGTCTAATTTGGAACCAAAATTGCTTTTGGTGTTATGTGGTTTTTAGTTGGTTTTAGATAAAAAAAGCACCTTTTGAAATCATGCCTGTGTGTAAATTGTACTAAAACAGTTGGTATTCAGTTGGTTTTTGGTTTTACTGGGGTTAAAACTGGTTTTATTTTGGAGGTTAATCAATACACAAATAGATAATTTTTGTAATTGAATTTACAAAATCACATATTTTAGATGATAAAAAAATAAAAACTAAGATGGAAATAAGTGAGCAAGAAATTGCAGAATTAAAAGAATTCATTTTTCAATTAAACACAATTAATCAAACAGTAATAGTTGAAGGCAAAAGAGATACTAAAGCATTAAGAAAACTAGGATATTTAGGTAAAATTTTAGAATTTCACAGATTTGGAGGAATGGTAGATTTTGCAGACACAGTATCAAAATATGACAAGATCATTTTACTTTTTGACAGAGACAAGCATGGACAAAAACTTACTGAAAAAGCAATCCAACTATTACAAAGAAGAACTAGTGTAGATACAACATTTAAGAAAAAACTACGAAAAATCACTAGAGGGAAAATTATGTTTATTGAACAGTTAGTGTGTTATGAATCGTATTTTGATTAAGGCCAAATGCCTTTTTGACTAAATGCTTCAAGCACTCGCTCAACAGCTAGTACCATAGTGGCTTTTCTCATATCGATTTTGTGTTTTTTAGATACTGCGTATGCATCTTTGAATCCTTTAGTGATATTTTTCTCCATTTTATTTGCAACCTCATCAAAAGTCCAATAGTAACCCATGTTATTTTGTACCCACTCCAAATAAGAGATACATACTCCACCAGAGTTTGCCAAAATATCAGGAATAACCATAATCTTTTTCTTGAAAATAATTGGATCAGCTTCTGGCAATGTTGGACCATTTGCAGCTTCTGCAATAATTTTACATTGGAGTTTTGCTGCCAATTTTGCATCAATTTGATTTTCTAATGCACCAGGAACTAGTACATCACATTTAGTGGTAAGTAATTCTTCAGTTGAGATTTTTGTGCTTCCAGGAAAACCAACAACAGAGCCTTTCTTTTGCTTGTGTTCTAAAATTGCACTAACTTTTGCACCTTTAGGAATTGAGATAGAACCTTTAGAGTCACTTACACCAATTACTTTGGCACCCATTTTCTCCAAATATTCACCTGCAAATGTAGATGCATTTCCAAATCCTTGTAAAACGACTTTGGCACCTTTAAGATTTAATTTCAATGTCTTTGCGGCTTCTCTTACAGTATATGCTGCACCAAGTCCAGTTGCAACATTTCTTGCAAGTGAGCCACCCATTGAAATTGGTTTTCCAGTGATTACTCCTGGAGAATATTTGTTATCGTTTAGTTTGCTAAATGTATCCATAATTTGTGTCATTTCTCGTCCTGTAGTGTAAACATCAGGTGCTGGAATATCTTTTTGAGGTCCAATAATTTCAGAGATTTTGTATGCAAATCCTCTAGTTAGTCGCTCTAATTCACCATCACTGAGTTTCTCAGTTTTTGGATTGACATAGATTGCACCTTTACCTCCACCAAGTGGAATATCTACAATTGCACATTTCCAAGTCATCCATGAAGAAAGTGCCATAACTTCACGTTCCATATATTCAACACCACCTTCAGGATTGAAATAACGAATACCACCTTTGTAGGGGCCTCTATCATTATTATGTTGACTACGGAAACCTGTGAAAACTCTAATTTTACCATTATCCATTTTTACTGGAATTTTTACTCTCAAAACTTTGTTTGGCATTGCCAAATATTCTCGTAATTCTTTATCTTTGATACCGATAATATCACATGCATCATTGACTTGTTTTGTTGCATTAGCAAATGGATCATGTTTTACCAAGATATTTGCAGGTGACATTTTGATATTATATAAGTTTGGTTAAAAATTCTTGATCGCATTTTCACATTATAGGTTTTGTTTGCAATTTTATTTTTCAAATGTATCAGTTGCTCATTTCAATACAATTATTTAATTTCCAAAATAATACCAGTGAAAAAATACCCTTAAATTGACTGAGGATGGACTCGTGATATTATGATGGCATCACGCGGTTATGATATGACCCCTACAATGTATTCACCAGATGGTAGAATTTACCAAGTTGAATATGCTATGGAGACAGTAAAAAGAGGAACACTAGCATTGGGAATTAGTACCAGAGACGGAGTTATTCTAGCAGTAGAAGAAAAGCCAAGAACATTACAAACTAAAAATATTACACAAAAGATTTTTCAAGTTGATTTTCATATAGGGATTGCAGCTGCAGGATACATTCCAGATGCACGTGTACAAGTAGATGGTGCAAGATTCTTTTCACAGGGAAATAAAATGACATATGATGAATCAGTAGAAGTCGGTACTGTCGCTAAACATCTAGCAGACCAAGCCCATCAATTTACCCAATATGGTGGTGTACGTCCAAATGGAGTTGCAATGATTATTGCAGGAGTTGATCAAAAAGGTGAATCAATCTACATTACAGACCCTAGTGGAACATATGTACAATTTTCAGCAATTGCAATTGGTTCAGATTCTGATGAAGTAAATGAATTTTTAGAAAAATATTACAGTAAAGATATGAGTTTGGATGATGCAGCATCTTTAGCAATTGCTGCAATCAATCTAAAAGCAGAAGTAAAAGATAATGGAATTAATCACATAAAGATGGCAAAAATTACAACAGAAACTAAAATTTTTGAAAAAATCCCAGAAGCAGATTTACAAAAATATTCTCAAAATACATCAAAATTTTCTAAAGAATAGAAGTAATAGATTTGAAAACTATTCAAACTAGTATACAAAGACGATAAGTTATGGGTCTAGGAAGTTATTGGGGCGAAGTAATGGATGTACTTCGAGAAATTATTCCAATTTATGACAAGGTAAACTCGATAATTTCTTTAGGTAAAGATGTAGAACATAGGAATCGTGGAATTTCACAAAGAGTGTTTCCAGGTGATAAAATTTTAGATGCAGGTTCAGGTTTTGGCAATATGTCAAAAACAGCACAAAAACTAACAGATGGAAAAATATCAATCACACTTTATGATCCACTAGTGCCAATGTTAAAAAATACAGGTACCTATTTTGAAAAATCTCCAGATATGGCAAATGGTGTTTTTGAACATATTCCATTTAGAGGAGAGGAATTTGATGCAGTATTGTGTGGGTACTCATTAAGAGATGCAATAAATTTGAGAATTGCAATTTCTGAAGTCCACAGAGTTTTAAAAAAAGGAGGCAGATTTGTTATTGTTGATTTGGGCAAACCTGATGAATTATTTTTTAGAACAGGTGTTTCATTTTATCTAAGATGTATTCTTCCAATTCTTGCATTAATTGCAGGAGGAAGATTAGGGTTAAAGTTTGGAACACTTTATGGAACGTACAAGCGATGGCCTCAAAATAAAAAACTAGAAAAATTATTGCTAGAAAAATTCTCCAAAGTGGAATTTGAGAAAGACCTTATGGGTGGAGCAATAATGGTTGCAGCATACAAATGAACAAAGTTCTGATACTAGTTAATTTCACAGGACTGATCATAGGAATTTCTTATGGATTGCACGGTCCAATTTTACCACTATTTGCAAAAAATGTGATTGGTGCCACATATTCTGAATTAGGATTAATCGGATTAACAAATTTTGTTCCATACATGTTCATTCCACTTTTTGTAGGAATTTTACTTGATAGGATTAACAATGGGTACCTTCTGGCAATTGGAGCTGCAATCAATTCTGCATCAATTTACCTATTATCAATTGCACAATCAGTTCCAGAAATTATGGGGTATAGGGTATTGACAGGTGTGGCTCATGCGTTTTTCTGGCCACCATGCCAGGCACTAATTGCCAATGAAAGTTCAGAAAAAAACAGAGTGAGAAACATCTCATGGTTTACAATGTTTTTTGTTATCGGATTTATGATAGGACCATTACTTGGAACAGTGATTCTTGAAGGATTAGATGTAACGTATAGAGTGATGTTCCAAATTACTGCATTTATTTTAGCTGCTGCAATAATTTCTGCATTATTAATATCCAGAAAAAAAATCAATGTACACCAAGATAGAATTTCTCTTTCAGCGATTAAAGAAATGAAAAAATTTCCCGAAGTTATAATTTTACTAATTTTTTGCACATCATCTTTTGGGATAATACTTACGATTTTCCCAGCATTTCTTGACGATAATGGTATGAGTGCTACAAATATTTTATTGTTGTATTTTGTTTTTGGGGTATCAAGAGTGGTATCATTGGCATTAGCAGGAAAATTTGCCAAAAGAACCAGTCAAACTTTGATTGCAGCCACATTATCAGTTTCAATAGGTTTGGGTATCGCAGTAATTGCAGATTCCATTGTTACGTTTGGAATTGCGTTAGTTCTGATGGGGTTTGGATTTAGCATATTTTTCCCATTAACTTTGGAAATTATTCTAAGTAGAACAAAAAAACAGATCACAGGAAAAATAATTGGATCTTATGAAACAGTTTTTGGTATTGGTTGGGCATTAGGTCCAACAGTAGGAGGACCAATCACACAAACATTTGGAGATGAGACACCATATTTGGTATTTTGTATGATAGGGGTTGGAGTTACAATACTTGCAATAATTTCTAAAAATAAACTAGAACCACAAAAAATACAAAATTAGATGGATGTGGTTCCACGTTTTTTAGTACAAATATCCAATGCATCATCAACTGGAGTTACAAAGACTTTTCCATCTCCTTTATTTCCAGAACATGCAACATTTGAAATTGCACTCAGTATTTCATCTAATTTTGGATCATCAATTACACAAATGACCATATCTCGACTGAAATATTGACCAACTAACGGAGGATCTTGTGCGCCTTGGCCTTGAACTTGATGAATTGTCACACCACCAACACCACATTTTTTGATTGCAGATACAACATCATCTCGTAATCCTGGTCGAATGATTGCCTCAATTTTTTTCATATATCTATTTGATCATGAATTTCTATAAATCATAAAGTGTATTTTCATTTTTGAGATTCAATGATGATATTAAACTAGGCATAAATCACAACATTACGTTTAATTTTAAATCATAATACAATACAACATGTTTGATTTCCCATTAAACATTGCAGGAAGTGAATGGATGATTATTGTCTTTGTTGCATTGATTTTGATTTTAGGGACAGGAAAACTTCCAGGAGCTGCAAAAAAACTTGGAAAAGCAGTTAATGAATATAACAAAGCAAAAAATGAAATTCAAGATCACATAAAAGAAGCAAGTGAACAAACTCCAACAATTTCAGGTCCAGTTGAAACAGAACGAGAAAAATTAGAAACTATTGCAAAATCAATTGGAATAAAAGTGGAAGATAAAACAGATGAGGAATTACAAAAAATAATATCTACAAAAATGGGTCAAAAGAAAACAGAAGAGTCAAAAGATAAATAAAATTATTTTGAGGTTTTAATTCTATACAAATTTTCATCTAATCGTTTTTTAGCAAATTTGTAATAAGCAGGAACAATTTCAAATCCAATAAATTTACGTTTAAGGGATTTGCTTACAACTGCAACTTGTCCTGAACCAAGAAATGGATCAAATACAATATCTTTTTTTTCACTTGAATACTCTAACAGTTTTTTAATAATTTCAGAAGGGAGTTTAGTTGGTGTTTTTTCATCACCAGTCCAATATTCTCGTTTGATATCCCAGACATCTTCTTTATCTCTATAATGAAGACTGCGTCCATCCTTTGTTTTTTCATCTTTTTTGAACCTAGAAAATGGGAAAAATTTTCTTTTTTTGTCATCTTTACAAACAAAAAGACAATGATAGTGAGATGTAACAAATTTCTTTTTTGTAACTACCCCAAACTGATATTTCCAAATTATATGATTAATTGTAATAAAACCAACATCATCCAAAGTACGTAGAATATCTTTAAGATTATTCCATCCTGAAAAAACATACATACTTCCAGAATCTTTTAAAATTCTGAAAACTTCACTCATCCATGCAAATGTAAAATCATAGTAATCTTCAGGTTTGATTTCATTATACCCTGAAAGAACTTTAGATGAAGTTCTGTTGTAATTTGCTTTTTTTGCCTTGAAATTTATAGCAAAAGGTGGATCAGTAATGACAAGATCAATTTTATTTTTAGAAATAGATTTCATTCCCTCAATACAATTTTGATTGTAAATTTCGTTAATTTTGATTTTTTCCATTTTTAAATTCAAGACAAATTCTTGACTTAATAATGTCACTAGTTAATTGTGTAGATTAACAATAAATCACTAAAGATTTCACGATAAACAGATCTTGAAATTCTCATGTCCCAAATGTAAATCAAAAATAGAGATTCAAAAAACATTCAATAAAAAAATGCATGTTTCTTGTGAAAAATGCGGAATTGAAGATTTGTTAGAATTTTCAAAAAATTTTGACGAAGTGTTTTTAGAATTTCTTTACAGATGGGATAAAGGATTAGTATCAGAGAAAGGGATTACTCAAGGATTAAAAGAAGAGGGAATTATTAGAAGCGAAAATGAAATCAAAGAGGTAATTGGAAAAAACAAACCAGATAAAATAACAGAAGATATTTTGTTTTCAAAAAAAGATCATATCTCCGAATACAAAGTTTTGAGTAATCCTGAGCCTAAAATGGGCTGTAAAGTAAAAGAATTGGGACTGGATGAATCTATTTCTAATTATTTAGAAAAATTAGAGATTAATCAATTTTACAAATTTCAAGAAGATGCAATACAAGAAATTGTATTTGGAGAAAATATTGTAATTGAAGCACCTACAGCATCAGGGAAAACTGAGGCATTTGTAATTCCAGTAATTCAAAGAATAGTTAAAGAATCCAATAAAGGAAATGTGTTTGCAATTTTTGTTTATCCAACAAAAGCCCTATCACGAGATCAATATCCAAAAATTCAAAAATTTACCACAGAGAATGGAATTAGTGTTAAAGTGTTTGACGGAGATACAAAACAAGATGAGCGAAGAGAAATTATTGAAAATCCACCTCAAATCTTAATCACTAATTTTGATGTGTTACATTATCATCTTTGGCACCAAACAAAATTTTCATCATTACTTCATTCAACAAAAATTATGGTAGTAGATGAGGCACATGTGTATTCAGGAATTTTTGGAACCAATGTACATTATATCATCAAAAGATTGAAAAGAATTTGTAATAATAAATTACAATTTGTTGCAGCTTCGGCCACATTAGATGATGCAAAGAAATTTTGTGAACAATTATTTGATGAAAAAATGCAAATTATTCACGGCTCAGGGAAAAAAGGTAAAACAGATTTTGTGATGATTTTTCCATCACTTAGAACTCAAAGGGCATTGATGGTAGAGTTGACAAAGAAACTAACTGAAAAAAATCACAAGACAATGGTGTTTAGTAATTCACATTTAAATTCAGAATTATTAGCAATGCAAGCAAAAAAACAAAAAGTCAACATCAAAGTTCACAGAGCAGGTTTAATGGTGAACTATAGAACTGCAGTAGAAAGACAGTTCAAAGAAAATCAATTACAAGCAATTTCATGTACTCCCACACTTGAATTAGGCATAGATGTAGGAAATGTTGACTGTGTTATTTCATCTACAATCCCAGTAAACAGGTTAATTCAAAGAATCGGAAGAGCTGCAAGAAAAGGACAAAGAGGTTATGCATTTTTGGCATTAGGAAATGATCCGATATCCCAATATTACAAAAATCATCCTGATGATTATTTTGAAGATATTGAAAAAACATACATTGATCCCAAGAATCCATTTGTAGAAGAATTCCAAGTTCTTGCAATGGCATGTGATAAACCAATATCTAAACACGAATTAAAAGAACATCAAGAAATAATAGAACACCACATAGTTAAAGAAAATCTTCAACTAATCAACAATAGAATAATTCCAAATTTTGACAAAATAAATTCTAAATTGAACGAATACAGCATTAGAGGAATTGGAAAATCAATAGATATTTTCTTAAATGGAAAAAAAGTTGGCGATAGGGTATTACCTATTGCTTTAGAAGAATTACACAAAGATGCAATCTATTTTTTGGCAGGAATACGTTACAAAGTAAAGGAGTTTGATTATCCAAGTAAAAAATTTGCAAAATTAGAAAGAATCCCAAAAGATTATCCATACTATACAAAATCACTTACAGAAGAATGGCCAACAATTGAAACGATTTTTGAAAGTAGGAAAGCCAACGGAATAGAAATTGCATTTTGTAAGTTGCATATTCAAAAAAAGGTATACGGTTATGTCAACATAGAGTTAGGACAAGAAATTACACAAGGTGAAAAAGTATTGCTTGACACACCATTAGAATATGATTTTGTAACTAAAGGAATTGTATTTCATGCACCAAGACCCCTTAAAACAATGGAAGAATCAGAAGACGGAGAATATACTGAAGCAAGTGGGTATCATGCAACTGAACATGTTGTGATTGAAGGAAGTAATATGATTACAGGAGGAGTATCCCAAGATTTAGGAGGTATTTCATTAGGCAATTCAGGCTTGATTTTCATTTATGATGGAGCAATTGGTGGGAGTGGAGCCAGTAAAGCATTGTATGACAGATTTGAGAAAGCACTTGAAAGAAGTATGTTCATCGTTAAAGAGTGTCCATGTAAAAATGAGTCAGGATGTCCAAGATGTACATTTTCATACAGATGTGGAAATAACAATGAGTATTTACACAAACTTTCTGCCTTGGAGATTCTTAAGAGAATTAACAAAGGTGAGAAAACAGAATTAATTGATCCTATTGAAGGGGACAAGCCACTTGTCTGATAAATCAAAATGGAATTAAATATAACAACAAACTAGCACACATATGCAAAAAGTAGCACTTGTAACAGGTAGTTCATCAGGGATAGGGTTTGAAACTTGTTTAGCATTAGCAAAAGATGGTTACCAAACATTTGCAAGTATGAGAGATGTAAAAAAAGGAGATAAAATTAAAGAGATTGCAAAAAAAGAAAATCTTCCAATAAATATAATTGAATTAGATGTGAATAATGATGAATCAGTGGATTCAGCAATTAAACAAGTTGTTTCAGATGGAGGAAGATTAGATCTTTTAGTAAATAATGCAGGTTATGGTCAATTCGGATGTACTGAAGATGTGTCAATTGATGATTTTAGAAAACAATTTGAAACTAATTTCTTTAGTATCGTAAAAATTATCAAAAAGGTTTCTCCAATAATGAGAAATCAAAATTCAGGTATTATTGTAAATGTCAGTTCAGTTATTGGAAGAATGGGATTGCCAGGATTTCCAGCTTATGTCAGTACAAAATATGCATTAGAAGGATTAAGTGAATGTCTCAGATATGAATTAGGTCAATTTGGAATTAAAGTTACATTAATTGAACCAGGGGCAGTAAAAACTAACTTTTTTGATTCCATGAAAGTTCAAGAGTCAAAAGCAGATCCTCAATACAAAAAACTGACAAATCATATTCTTTCAGGCCTTAAAATGATGTCAGAGCTTGGAACTGCGCCATCTCAAGTTGCAGAAGTCATAATCAAAGCAATTCATGCAGATGAGATTTTACCACGATACATTGCAGGAACAGATGCAGCCATGTTTATGGAGGCAAAAGAAGCAAAAACAGACCTAGAATTTGAGAAATACATGAGTAAAGAGTTATTTCCAGGCTGATACAAGTTGTACGTTAAATTGATATACACATAGAATAGAATTTTGTCAAAGTCCGCAATTTTGAAGTGAAAAGAAATGAAATGGAAAACTCTACAACATAATGGAATCTTGTTTCCCCCAGCTTATGAAGCTCAAGGAATTAAAATAAAGATCAAAGGCGAACAAATTTCCCTAGATGTCAATCAAGAGGAAATGGTGTATCAATGGGCAAAAAAGAAAGACACACCATATGCACAAGACAAGGTTTTCCAAAAAAACTTTACAGCAGATTTTGCCAAAACATTAGATTCAAAATTTAAAAAAATTACATATGATGACATCGATTTTTCCAGTGCTTTCAAAGTAGTTGATAAAGAAAAAGATCTCAAAGAGATGATGACTAAAGAAGAGAAAAAAGCAATTGCTGTAAAAAGAAAAGAATTACGAGAAAAATTAAAAGCAAAATACGGAATCGCAATAATGGATGGAAAAGAAGTGGAAGTTGGAAATTACATGGCAGAGCCTCCAGGAATTTTCATTGGGAGAGGTGAGCATCCAATTAGAGGAAAATGGAAACCTCGTGTTACTTCAAAGGATGTAACATTAAATCTTGGAAAAGAAGCCAAGGTGCCTGAAGGAAAATGGAAAAAAATAATTCATGATAAAGATTCAATGTGGTTAGCTAGTTGGATGGATTTTCTGACACAAAAAAGAAAATATGTTTGGCTTGCAGATTCTTCAGGATTAAAACAAGATAGAGACAAAGCAAAATATGAAAAAGCAGTAAATCTTGGAAAAGAAATTGACAAAATTAAAGACAGAATTGTAAAGGATATGAAAAATAAGGACAAAAAAATTAGTAGAATTGTAACTGCATGTTATTTAATTTTTAGAACATCAATGAGAGTAGGAGATGAAAAAGATCCTGATGAGGCAGATACAGTAGGTGCCACTACACTAAGAAAAGAACATATCAAAATTACCACAAATACAATAGAGTTTGACTTTTTAGGTAAAGACAGCGTCAGATGGCAAGAAACACTAAAGGTTGAAGGTCATGATAAACAATTCCAAGAAAATCTGAAAAAATTAATTGAAAAGAAAAAACCAAAAGATGAGATTTTTGATGGTATTACATCAAGACATGT
Source organism: uncultured archaeon (assembly GCA_937896495.1). Taxonomy (GTDB): domain Archaea; phylum Thermoproteota; class Nitrososphaeria; order Nitrososphaerales; family Nitrosopumilaceae; genus Nitrosopumilus. Next base: position 20,823 of record CALBNQ010000116.1, read on the forward strand.
GAATGCATATTATTCAAGTATAGTAAAAGGATTGACTGCCAAAGTCTTCAGAACATATCTTGCAACATCTGTAGTTAAAAAATATCTAATAGATCATGACAACATGAAAGGAAAAACTGCAAATGAAAAACTATACCATGCAAAATTAGCAAATTTAGAAGCAGCTATGATGTGTAATCATAAAAGAACAATACCAAAAACATTTGAGCAGTCATTACAGAAAAAAAGAGATTCTCTCAAAAATAGAATGAATGAAAAAGTTTGGGAAAAAACCAAACAAACTTTGAACAAAGTAGAAGCAAATCAACCAAAGACAGATGCTCAAAAAAAGAGTAAAGTAAAAAGAGTCAAGACATTAAATGAGCAAATCAAGAAGCAGAAATTAAGACATAAAGAAAGAATAGAAAAATTAGAGTTACAAATTGATTTATCTGAAAAAACCAGAGATTACAATATTGGAACATCTCTAAGAAATTACATTGATCCTAGAATTTTCAAAGCATGGACCGATGAAGTTGGTGCAGAATGGGAAAAATTGTACACTGCAGCATTGCAAAAAAAATTCCTCTGGGTGAAAGAGGAAAAAGATACTTGGGCAGAAATTTCCAAATAGAAAAAATCACTCATTTTTCCAGACGTAGCATTTAATTTCCCAAATTTTGAGTCATATAGTATGCCGGGGTAGCTCAGCCTGGTTAGAGTGCCAGTTCGCTTGGTAATCTCTAACGGTTCTCCAACTAAGGCAATACTCATAATCTGGAGGTCGCGAGTTCGAAACTCGCCCCCGGCACACACTAAATTCTAAATCAAAAAATACTATTCTTAACTATGCAATTTTTGAAATTTATCGATTAAAAAAATAATAAAAAAGGATAGGATCATTCCAGGTTTAATGGAATGGATGCACTTCCAAAGTTTTCACTGATTCGAAATTCATAATTCTTTGAGGAATCATATTCAAACTCAGTTCCACCATATCCAATATTTGGACCAAAGAGAATATTGAATTCTCTTGAATCATTTGGATTTAGTGCAATTTGTCCACTAGTGAAATCCATGCCAGAATATTTGAAGGCCATTGAGCCATCCCATACATCATATGCACAAATTTGCGGACTGGTACAGTTTAATGCAACAATTTCAGAACTGGTGTTTTCAGCTAGAACACGAACTGACAATATTGGTTGTCCAGTAGGACTAATCTCAAATTCGTTTCCTTCAGAACCAATGCCAAGCCAATAGTATGTAATTGGTCCAACAGTGAACTTTTCAGCACTCATTTGGTAATTGTATAGTGTCATAGCTTTTTCAATTGGTTTTTGACAATCAATTCTTTTGTAAGCTTTAGTAATTTCAGAACATTTGTCCAGTTCTGCTTTTAATGCTGTTAATTTAGAATCGTTGTTTTGAGGTTCTGCAGATGTGATTTGTTGTGGTTCATCAGCAAAAACAACTGAAATTAATCCAGCCATCATCAAGTGTTGAATTCCATTTACAAATTCACCATCAGAAATGGTTCCATCTGCCCACCAACCAGCATTACTTTTCACCCAAGAAGGAACACCATCAGAAGTTTCAGAAGAAACACTTGTTGGAGGCACTGTAATGATTCCATCTTTGATCAAAAACTCAATTCCTAAAAGAAAGTCATTTTCAGAAATGGTTCCATCTGCCCACCAACCAGCATTACTTTTCACCCAAGAAGGTACTTCTGCATAAGCAAAAGATGCTGTGGAAGTTACCAGTAAAATTGCAGCAATTGTAGTTATTGCGGTTTTCATTGAAGAATTTTTTCAATTATCATATTTAACCTAGTGTTAAATAATAATTCTAGTGCTAACAATATGAACAAGATGGTAAATTCACATGACAAAAGAAATTAGCACTAGAAATGTGGGTTAGCATTAGTTAAATCATACCTAGATAGGAAGTAATTATGGTGTATATTCGAGCAAAAAAAGTGAAATCAGATCAATATTTGTATCTGGTCAAAAGCGTATGGGATTCAAAGAAAAATACATCAAAACAAGAGATTTTAAAATATCTTGGAAAAGCTTCAGACGTAGTTAAAGAAGACATACCAATAGAATACAGGAATGATTCTAAAATATTATCTGTTTTATCAGCACATAATCCAAAAGACATTAGCAAAAGAGAGGAATCCACAAAAAAATCAAAACAAGAATTATACAAAAAATTAACAGAAGGGGATATTCGTGAATGTGTAAGAATCTATGAAGATTATGTTAAAATATTTAATACATCTGATTTCTTTGATAAAATTCTAAAACCAACAATGTATACAATTGGTGAAAATTGGGCAAATAACAAAATCAGTATAGCGACAGAACATGTTGCAAGCAATATTGCCCAAACATTAGTGAAAATAATCATAAACAAAATTACAAATTCTGGAAAAAAGAAAAAAATTATGATATGTGTGCCTGTAGGAGAAGAACATCATCTAGGATGTGATGTACTTGAAACTTATCTGTCGCTTAAAGGATTCAAAGTATTCAATATGGAAGTATCGCTACCTGCAAATGAAATTCTAGATTTCATAGATAACAACAAACCAGATGTTATTTTGCTTTCAATAACAATAAAAGATAATCTTTTGGCAGGACAAAGATTAGTGAAAAAAATCAGAGCACACAAAAAAATCCCAGTATTAGTAGGAGGATGTGCTTTACAATCTAAAAATATTCCAAAATTTGATGGTCAAATTGTTGCAGATTGTGGTCTTGAAGAAATACCAAAAATTCTCAAATCACTGTAATTGTTAGCACTAGAGAGGCAAATATCATATGTTAAAATATCATGATTTGTAATTTGATTTAGTGAAAGATAATGGGTAGGACATGTAGAAATATTTGTGTAATGCACAAAGCAGAGTCAGTTTCAAACAAAATTAGGTATAAAATTGGGCATAAAAGATGTACATTTTGTGGAATATTTTTACAAATTGAAGATGCAAGATGCATCTGTTGTAAAGCAGTTTTAAGAACAAAACCGAGAAGCAGAAAAGTTAGCACTAGTATCTAATTGTGGTTTCTCTTAAAAGTAAAAACAGCTCAACATCATTATGAAAGCATATCTTGTTGGGAGAACCACTTGAAATCAATTTTTGAATCATTGATTGTTTTTGGAATCATGGGTGGAATACTCTTACCAGCAAGATTGCTTTTTGTAGAATTTGTCTCAGATGATTGGTTTGGTTCAGCAGGAATTATTGCTGCAATTTCAATTTCAATTATTGTTCTTGCAAAAAAACAAAAGTTAGGATTTTTTGGACCTATGCTTGAGAGACAAATATTCAAATTTCAAAAAGGAAAACGTGGAATTTTAGTTTTAGGTGAATCAATTTTCTTGTTGGTAATTTTAGGAAGTATGATCATAGCAATTGATCAAGGAAATTCAGTCTATTCTGATCTTAAACTACAAAATTCCAAGAATTTGCCTTCTGAAGCAATGATCTTAAAACAAACAGAACAATGGAAAGCAGATGATTGGGCAAATGGTTTCATTGTTGCACCGTTTGCTTTTGTAACAGCATTTCCTCAAATGAGTGCAGCAATTGCATCCATTGACGAATCAACTGATGGCTGGCTAATGCATTTTTACACAGTAGGATTTATCGAATACGTTGAGATACTAGGTATTTTGCTATTTTACAGAGTTGCATATAAGAAGAAAATTCATTCTTCAGTGATTAATACAATTTACAAAAAGGCGCCAATTGGATTATGAGAAATAGTACAATAAGTCAAAAATGCAATAGTTGTGGAAAAGAATTTCAGGAATGGTCATGTGGCTTTTGCTATACTAAAAATGTCATTGAGCAATTAACATGATTTTTTAGAATAAGGCAAGAATAACAATGAAATACCAAAAAAACTAGCAGACTTTATGGTATTTCCGATAATCATTCCATTAGTCATAGTAGCAATTGT
>CALBNQ010000117.1 GCA_937896495.1 uncultured archaeon
ATATTAGATCAACTCAATCATTTACTTTCTCAATCTGATAATCCTGATAATTCATTAAAAAAAATAAAAAATTCTTTTCTTTTAGATCTTACAAAAATAATTGATAATTTTATTCCGTTAAAAAATAATGATGAATCATAATTTTGTTTAAAAATATGAATTCTGTTTATTTTAAAATTAAAATCTAATTTAATGATGATAGAACCTTGACTTGTTGATTTACATAATCAAAACCTTCCTGCCAAAACTTTGGTGATTTGATATCAAATCCATGTTCTAAAAGTAATTTTTCTGGTTTTTTTGAACCTCCTGCTGCAAGTATTTCGATATATGAATTAACAAAATCTTTTCCTTCTTTTTTATATCTTTGAAATAATGATAGTGCTAATAGATTTCCAAATGAGTATGCATAGCAGTAAAATGGTGTATGGTAGAAATGTGGGATACAACTCCATTCTATTGCAAAATCCTCTGAAAGATTTACTGCATTTCCAAATTGTTCCTTTAAATTTTGCAAATATGTTTTTGAAATTTCATCTATTGTTGTTCCTTTACTGATTTGATCATGTGCATCAACTTCAAAAATTGTAAAAAATGATTGTCTGAGTATTGTAGCATACAAATCATCAATTTTTTCTGCTAACATGATTTTCTTTTGTTCATCTGATATTTTGTCTGCCAAATTGTCATATAGTAACAATTCTGAAAATGTGGATGCTGTTTCAGCTAATGGTAACGGTGCATCTTGTACGAGAATTGATCTATCTTGAGCTGCTTGACTATGTACTGCATGACCTAATTCATGCGCTAAAGTAAAAACATCTCTTGATTTACCTGTAAAATTTACTAAAACATATGGTGTGATTTTTGGGGAAAGTGTACTGCAAAAAGCACCATCTCTTTTCCCTTGTCTGATAGATGAATCAATATGATTTTCATTGAATACTTTTCTTGCATGCTCTTCTAAAATACTACTAAATTTTCCAAGTGATTCAAAGACTAATTTCACTGATTGATTATATGAATAATTTTTGTCTTTAATTTTAGATGCTGCTGGTGCATACAGATCATATCTTTGTAATTTCTTCATGTTTAGCATTTTTGCTTTTTGAAGAAAGAATTTTTGAAACACTGTAGAGTTTTTCCTACAAATCGATAACAGTGATTCTATTGTTTTATCATCTACATCATTTGCAATATTTCTCATTGATATTGGACTTTTGTATCCTCTGAGTTCTATTCCCTCATCTTTCCAATTTAGAACAATATTTTGATATATTTCTCCAATAACTCCTTTATTTTCTGTATATTTTGTAAGGATTGTTTTGTATGCTGTTTCTCGGATTTTTGGATTTGTACTTCTAACATAATTTGTTAGTTCTTCTCTTGTCATTGTTTTTATTCTATTACCAATTTTCATTTTGTATTCGTATACATTGGTAATTTTATCATACAATTTTACAAGTGCAGAGATTCCTGTCACATCTAATATGTTTATGATTTTTTCTTCAGATTCACTTAATGCATATTTTGCAAACAATCTTTTGTATGTTAGATACTCTTTGAGCTCTCCTACATCTTTCATTAATCGTTTGGCGTTTTTTTCATCTATTTGCGTTTTCCACCATAAATCAAAAAATAATATCTTGTTAGAAATTTCTGAACCTAATTTTGACATTTGAGTCATTAATGATGTTGCTTCATCTGATTGAGTGTCTGATGAATATGATAGTGATGCATAGCCTCCAATTTTACTCATTTTGTGTGAAATTTCTTCAATTTGTTGTAAAATCCCTTTAAATTGTTTAGATGTCATTTTTGGATTTAATTTTGATTTGATTTTTTCAAATTTTTTTGCCTGATTTTCTAAATCCTTGATCTGCTTTTGAAATGCAGAACTTTTTGGATTTTTAACTAGTTCTGATAAATCCCATTTGCCTAATTCATATTCTGCCACTATTGTTATTATTTTCTAACTATTAAAAAATGAATAGATGCGTATTGTTTTTTGTTTAATTTGTTTTTTATTTTTAAAATGAATTAATAATATTCTTCATGAATGTAACACCATTTCCAAATGTCTCCTGGAATTGCTTTCATGATTGGATGTCCTGTTTCTTTATGATGTTTTGTTGCATGTTTTCCTATTGATGAATCACAACATCCTACGTGTCCACAAGTTAGACACATTCTGATGGCAACTACTGGTAAATGTTCTTCATTACATTCTTGACAACTTTTAGTGTTTGGTGTGATTCCAATCTTTTCTTCAGAAAAATGATTGCATTCTTTTGGCATATTGTTATTTTTTTAGAGTTTTGTTGTATCTCTCTATTGATTCGTTAATTACCATTTTAGCTTCTTTTGCTGATTTCCATCCTAAAATTTCTACTTTTTTCCCTTCTAGTTCTTTGTACACTTGGAAAAAGTGACCGATCTCTGAACGAAAGTGATCTTCTATGTCGTTGATGTCTTTTGTATGCAAATATCTTGGATCATTAATTGAAACACAAATTATTTTATCGTCTGGCTCTCCATCATCCTTCATTTCAAGTAATCCTATTGGTCTTGATTCAATCAAAACGCCTGGATATGTTGGATTTGTAACAAATACTAATGCATCTAGAGGATCTCCGTCCTCTGACAATGTTTGTGGAATTAATCCATAGTCTCCAGGATAATGAAATGGTGAAAATAATACTCTATCAAGTTTTATCAAATTATGATCTTTATCATATTCGTATTTGTTCATTGAACCTTTTGGTATCTCAACTATTACATTGACAATTTCAGGAACATTTGAACCTGTTTCTATATCGTGCCAGAGATTTTTACTCATTTTACTGATAGATTATTTAATCAATATATGAATTCTATGAAAAAACAATCAAATTATTTTTTCTTGGTTATGAACAACTTTGAAAATTTTAACTGTATATTGACCCTCAAAGATTTTTGTAATTTCACCTGTATTATTATCTACATTTCTAACTCTGAATTTGTATTCATATGATCCATCTCCTTTAACATCTACTTGGGCAATGTGTACTGGCTCTTCTCCTTTGTAAAACTGAATTATTACTGGATACCTTTCAACATAATCTGATGCTGCACCTTTTACACTACCCCATGGAAATTCATTATTTTGAGGAATATTCATTATAGTTGTGATTTCTACTAAATTCAATTCATCATTAATTGATGATATTGAAACTGAATTTTGATTGGTCTCAGCTGACACATTTCCTGGAATCATCATTATTCCTAATATTGTGATGATTGATGCAATTAACATTACATTTGATTTTGGAATCATTTTAATAATTATTCTTTTCAAGTTCTTTAAAATGTTTATCACTAATTCATACTGGTGATTTTTTTATCGATATTTTCTTTTATAAAAAATAAAATGGTGGACCGGATGGGATTTGAACCCACGACCTTTGCGGGAATTTCTTCCTTACGCAGTGTGAGTGCGTCATCCAAACCAAACTAGACGACCAGTCCAACAAATTTGTGTAAGGACAAGCTTTTTTGTCTTTAGTTTTTGAATATTTTGTAATTACCTTGGGTTTTTGTATATATTTTGAATAATATTGAATAATGTCTTTACAGGAATTTGATTCTATAATTAATAGAATGCAGTTGGCTTTTGAATATGCTGAAAATCTTGGACAGTACACTGATGCAGCAAAAATCCTGTTTCAGATGAATGAACAGCTTCCAGACGATCTTCAAATATCTTTTGAGGAACTTGATAGTCATGATGCTGCAAAATCTTTTACTAAACAACATTTTGTCGAAATGAAATCTACAATTGTATTGTATAGACAAAGATTGATGGGTAATTGATATGTTTTTTAATATTCATTTGTGAAATAGTTTTAGAATTAATTTTTGTTCTATTTCTTTACACCGAGATTTCTATTCTTTAATCTCAAGTATGGATTCCTGCATTTTCTGCATCTAGTTGCTCCAATATCATTCCTACATCCACATTTGAAACAAATTCTCATTACAAGACGTGCTTGTTGTGCAATACGTTTCTTTTCAGGATCTGTTATGGGCATTTGTATTTCTCCAAAATCTCTCTCTTTTATTCTAATCGGATTTTTCCATTTTTCCTGCTAATAAAACTGGAACTTCTGCTGGTCTTTTTGCTACTGGGATGTTTGCTTTGTTAAACATTGAAACTTTGGATTCGGCAGAACCATATGTTCCCATCACAATTGCTCCTGCATGACCCATTCTCTTTTCTTTAGGTGCTGCCCTTCCTGCAATGTATGCTACTGTTGGTTTGTTAAATTTACTATCGATAATTTTTTGAGCTAAAATCTCTTCAGAATCTCCACCTATCTCTCCAACAACTACCATTCCTTCTAAATCTGGAATATCTTTGACCATTTCAAATGCATCAATCATTCGTGTACCATTAACTGGATCTCCTCCAATCCCTATCGTAATTGATTGTCCAAATCCTGCATTAGTTAATGCATCTGAAATTTCATAAAGTAGTGTTCCACTTTTTGATAACACTGCAATTTTTCCTGCTTTAAATGGCATTGGTGGCATAATTCCCACTTTGATTAATTCTGGAATCATTATCCCTGGAGTATTAGGACCGATAATTACTGCACCTTTTTGTTTTGCAAGTTCTAGTGCCTCCATTGTGTCTCTAATTGGAACATGTTCAGGTATTGCCACTAGTAATTTAATTCCTGCATTTAATGCATCTTTTGCAGCTCCTAGAAAGAATTTTGCTGGAACAAATATGATTGAAACTTTTGCACTAGTTGCATCTACTGCTTCTTGCATTGTATTGTAAACTGGTATTGTCTCTTCAAATTTTTGGCCTCCTTTCCCTGGTGTTACTCCTGCAACTACGTTTGTTCCATATGTAATCATATTTTTTGCATGTTGTGAACCATAAGATCCTGTAATTCCTTGAACAATCACCCCTTTCTTTTCATAATCTGAATCTTCGGGTTTTCCTTTTAATAATTCAAAAATATCTGTCAATTTTTTATCTCCATTACTGCTGCATTAATTGCCTCTTCTACTGTTGTGAAAATTTTTGTTCTAGAACCCTGAAGCATTTCCGTTGCCTTTTCTGATTCAGTTCCTTTTAATCTTGAAAAGACTGGCATGTCAATCAAATTATTTTCATATGCTTTAAGAAATGCCTCTGCAACCACTGTGGTCTTTACGATTCCTCCATAGAGGTTAACAAGAATCCCTTTCACTCTGTCTAGTTTACTAATTAAAGTCAATGCCTCATAAACTGATTCTGTAGTTGCACCTCCACCCACATCTAAGAAACATGCTGGTTTTCCGCCATTATCTGATAACATATCTAATGTTGACATTACAAGTCCTGCACCATTGCCTACTACTGCGATGTCTCCATCTAATTCCACTAATGAAAATCCACTTTTTTCCGCTCGTTCTTCAATCTCTGTTTTTTCTTGATATTTTTGTAATTCATCATGTCTGAAATTACTATTATCATCAGTTACAAATTTTCCATCTAATGCCATGATTGAATCATCTTGCATGATTGCCAATGGGTTTATTTCAACTAATTCTGCTTCTTTCTCAATTGTTAATCTTGATAATTTTTTTAAAGTATCTATGAATTGTTCTGCTGTTTTTCCTTCAAGTTCCATTTCTTTTGTAACTTGTTTTGCAAGATCATCTGATACCTCACCTAATCCGACCTCTTTGATAATTTGATTTTTAACTGATTCAATTTCAACTCCTCCCTCAATTGATGCAATAATTGTATAACATCTCTTTGAACGATTCAAAAACAATGACAAGTACAATTCTTTTTTAATATCTGCCATCTTTTCTAACAAAATCGCTCTTGCTTTCTCACCTTTTATTGTCAAATCCATAACTTGTGGATATTTTAACTCAAATTCATCATCATTTTGACATTTTTGTATACCGCCAGCTTTTCCTCTACCTCCTACTGGAACTTGAATTTTAATTACAAATGGATATCCTAATTCTTTTGCATGTTTTCTACCTTCCTCAATACTTGTAGAAGAAATACTGTTTAGCAAATTTATTCCATATTCTCTAAACAATTCTTTTGCTTGAAACTCTAGTAATTGCATGCAAAAATTATCAATTTTACGGTCTTTATTAATTATGAGCTACTTTAGTTGTTCTTCGAGAAAATCGATCATTTCTAAAAATCGATCTTTACTTTTTCTCAATAATTTTTGTGGATATTCTTCAATTGTAAATACTAATTGTTGATGAAAGCTTGGAACTATAATTCCTCCTGATGTAACCATTTGTTCGATCACATATCCTTTGGTTAGCGTACATACAATTTCTTCGTATGATTCTTCTTCTTCTTCTAATGTCTGTCTGAATAGTACAATTGGTTTGTTAGTCTTTTCAACAATGTCTGAACCTTTTTTCAACAATTCATTTAATTGTTGAATTTGCCAAGCATCAAGACTAATCTGTTTTACCATGAACATATTATGTGATTTTTCTATTTAACCGTGCTAACACAAGGAATTTTTACTGTTTGTCGCCATTTAATCTCTGAAAATGCCTTTTTCTGTATACTCTTTAAATTCATTTTTTTAAAAATTATCAAAAACTGTGTTTGTATTTTGAGAATAAAATTCCAGAGAAGTTTGAGAAAATATTGGTTGGGGACCTAATATTGATTTCTCTGGAATGAATTCTTGATTTAATTCTTAATTTGAAATAAATAAAATATCTGACTGCACTGCATTTATTTGAAAATCTACTCAACTGAAATTCTTATTTTTTGACCATCAATGTCGTCGTCTTTGTATTCTTTACATGATTGTTCAAAGTTCACTTGTTTTACTCGAACTAAAAATGCTAATTCTTTTGTTTTTTCTTTAATCATTTCAAGTGATTCTTGTTCTAAATCTAGAATTGATGCAACATTTAATACATCTGTTGGATTGTACCCTCTTTCTTTTCTTAGGGTTTGTAATCTTCTTGCAATGTCTTTCACCAATCCCTTTGCCATCATTTCTTTATTTCTTGCAGTTGAAATAAACACAATGTAATTGTCTCTTTTTGCTACTGCAAAATTTTCAGATGCATCAAAACTTACAACAAAATCTTCTTTATCTAGTGTAATAATTTCGCCATCTATATCAAAATTATATTTTCCATCTTTTTGTAATGCTGAAATAATTTCTTCAGGATCTATTTCTGTAAATGTACTTACTAATTTTCCCATGTGTTGTTTTGCTTTTGGGCCTATCTTTTTTCTTTCTAATTCTAACACTGTTTTTACTGGCAAACCTAGTTTTTTTAATTCTAATAATTGCTCTAATCCTTCGTCTTTTTCTGTTTCAATAATGTTATATTTTTCAACATTTAATTGAGATTTTAATAAATCTGATAATGATTCTAGTTTTACTTTTTGACTTTCTTTGACACAAATTTGTGCTTCATTAAGTGGCCATCTTCTTTTTAGTTTACCTTTCATTCTTGCAGCTGATGATATTGATACTATATCTTTCATAATGTCAAATGACTCTTCAATTTTTTCATTGACTAGAACTTCCTGATATTGAGGCCATTTATCAAGTAGAATGCTTTGTTTTCCATCAAATATTGCTTGATAAAGATATTCACTAGTAAATGGACATAATGGGTGAATGAGAATATCCAATGTTTTGAGTATTTCACTTAATACTGAATAGATTGCAAGTCGTCTTTCTTTCTTTTCTTCTGATTCATCCCATAACTCACCTCTTGTAATTGGAATGTAAATTTGACTTAGATTATTTATGATAAAGTCATCTATTGCTTTTGCACTTTCATGAAATTTACAAGTTTCATTTTTGTGTGTAATTACTTGTGTCAATTTTTGAAGTTTTGATAATAACCAAATATCTGGTGATGTTAGTAGTTCATTTTGTTTTGCCCATTTTACTGTGTTTGTGTTGTCAAAATTATCGTATTCACTATTTTGTTTAAAGTACAGATGTAAATTATACAATGTATTAATTACTTGATATGGTCTTGACATTAATTCGTCTGTGCTAAAACTTAATGGCTCGATTGGACTTGCTTTCCACATAAAATAAAATCTTATCAAATCTGCTGGATATTTTTGTAATAGTTCTGTACCATCCAAAACATTTCCTTTACTTTTACTCATCTTACCTCCTTTTTCATCTAACACATGTCCTTGAAACAAAAATGCTTTGTAGGGTGGTGTTGGATTATTGTTTAAAATTACATTTTCAATAAGTAATGTGTATGCCCACCCTCTAGTTTGATCAATTCCTTCAGTAAAGAATGGTGCTGGAATTTCCTTTACATATTCTTCATCTGTTAATGATGAATATGGTGCAGATCCACTATTGTGCCATGTATCTAAAACATATTCTTCTCTCTTTGTTTTGGTCCCATTACATTTTTTACATTTTACAGTAATGTTATCAATCCATGGTCTGTGTAATTCAAAGTCTGGTCCGTTTGGTAATTTATCTGCCGCACCCACTATTTCTTTTCTTGTAAATAACCAATTCTTCTCACCACAATCTTCACAATTCCATACAGGCAATGGACAACCCCAAATTCTTTCTCGTGAAATACACCATGGATGTCTTTCTTTAATAATTCCAAGAAATCTGTTTTTTGGTTGCTCAAAAAAATACTCTACGCTATTTGCAGCATCAATTGCCTTATTATCTAATCTATCTAATTTGTAAAACCATCCCCTTCTTGCAAGCCATACAATTGGGTGATGTGATCTCCAACAAAGCGGATACTTGTGTTTTATTTTTCCAATTTTTACCAAGGCCTCTTTTTCTTTTAGGTCCTCTACAATTGGTCTGTCTGCATCTCGTACAAACATTCCTTGATATTTTCCTGCATGTGCTGTGAATTTTACTTCATCATTAATGGGACTGAAAATTTTTACTTTTCTTTTATTTGCAATTTTGATATCTTCTTCACCATTGGCAGGAGATAGATGTACTAATCCACTTCCTGTACTTGCATCAACAAATGATTCCGAAACTGCAACATGATAATTATCTGATTTTGCATATTCTTTTAATTCTGGAATCTCATTTAACAATGGGTGGATGTATTTTTTACCTTCAAATTCTGAACCTTTTACTGTTTTCTCAATTTTATAATCTTCAATTTTCACCTCTACCATGAATTCTTTTAATCTTGTTTTTCCAATAATCCATGTTTCATTTTCAACTTTAACATATGCATAATCTTCTTTAGGCTGAAATCCTACCATTGCATCTGTAACTAAAGTAAATGGCATGGTAGTCCATACTATCAAAAATGCATCTTCCTCTACTAATTTTACTTTGTAGTATAGTGATGGATCTTTTACTTCTTCATACCCTTGATTGACTTCTGCATGACTTAGTGATGTTTGGCAACTAGGGCAATATGCAATTACAGTATAATCTTCTTCTAAAATTTTATTTTCATATGCTTTTTTTAATACTTGCCATTCCCTTTCAATAAACTCATCTCGAAATGTCCAGTATGCTTTTTCATGATTAAATGACATTCCAAGTAAAGTATCCACTTTAATCCAATCTTTGTTAAATCTCTCCACAACTTTTTTGCATTCTGAAACAATTCTCTCAATTCCAAATTCTTTGATTGCTTCTGTTTTTCCACCTGTAACTCCTAACTCTTTTTCAACTTGTAATTCCACTGGTAATCCTTGAGTATCCCATCCTCCGTTGAATTCTATTTTTTTCCCTTGTAGTGTATTGAATCTGTACCATAAATCTTTGATAACTCTGCCTCGTAAATGCCCTGCATGTGGAATCCCATTCATTGTAGGTGGTCCTTCAATGAACCTGATTTTTTCTGATTTATCTGATGTAAAAATTAATTTTTCAATATTGATGGACTTTACATATTCCTTAATTTCTGATTCTATTGCTTTTGCATCAAATTTTGTAGAAAACTCCATCTGGATTTTGATATGTATGTGGCATTATAAAGCTAAATTGGTTTAATGATGTTCAAATGTTTCATCAAACCCATCAAATGTTTCATCAAACCCACTTTTTTTACAATCTAATCTGAATCGTGCGTAAATACAACTATGTAGATAATCCAGTCATTTAATGACACACTTGACACATTTGATGATGTATTTGATGCACTTGATGAAATTTCTTGTAATTAGTTCATTGAGATTTCAATAAACCTTAACATTTTTTTAAATTCAATAAAATATTCTGTTGTCAATCACTTGCTCTAATTGACCCTCATTTCATTGAGAAAATGACATCTACAACAAATTACATTCTAACTGAGATTCAATCACTGAGAATGACTATGTCTAATTGTTCTTTTTTCTTTTCGATTCTAATTTATGGTATTTAGTAAATAATATGCCATTTCATAAACACATTCAACAAAATGAAAAATACTCTTTTGTCTAATCAGTGAACCATACAATAAATTCATTAAATGAATAACTTCTTTTTGAATACTGAATTTTGTGATATGTGATAATTGAATTATATAATTGGGTTATGGATAATTTTTAATGGTAAATGTTCTGATAGTTGGTTCAGGTGGACGTGAACATGCATTATCTTGGAAACTCTCTCAAAGTGATAAAGTTGAAACTGTTTTCACTGCTCCTGGAAATGGTGGTACTGAAAATAATATTCCAATAAACATTGATGATTTAGATGGATTAGCAGATTTTGCCCAAAAAAACAATTGTTTTACAATAGTTGGACCTGAAGATCCATTAGCTGCAGGAATTGTTGATAAATTTAATCAACGTAATCTCAAAATTTTTGGTCCATCTAAGCTTGCCGCACAACTTGAGTCCAGTAAGATCTGGGCTAAAAATTTTATGAAACGAAATAATATCCCATCAGCCAAATTTGAAATCTTTGATGATGCTCAAAAAGCTCAAGATTATGTAAAATCTCTTGATTACAATGTAGTGGTAAAGGCTGACGGTCTTGCTGCTGGAAAAGGTGTTATTGTTTGTAATAGTAATGATGATGCAATATCTGCTATTCAAACAATTTTAGTCAAAAAGACATTTGGTGATGCTGGAAACAAAATCATTATTGAAGAACGAATAGATGGAATTGAGGCATCATACATTGCATTATCTGATGGTGAAATTGCAATTCCAATGGCAACCAGCCAAGATCATAAAAGAATTTTTGATAATGATAAAGGTCCTAACACTGGTGGCATGGGTGCATATTCCCCAACACCAATTATTGGTGATGTATTGGCAAAAAAAATACAAGAAAAAATTATTGATAAAACAATTCAATCTATGAAAAATGAAGGGATTGTTTTCAAGGGATTTTTGTATGCTGGAATAATGCTTAGAGATGGAGAGCCATATGTTTTAGAATATAATGTAAGAATGGGTGATCCTGAATGCCAACCCATCACAATGAGAATGGATTTTGATTTGTATGATTATTTTGCTGCAAGTGTTGATGGCAATTTGTCTTCTATGCCTTTAACATCTTGGAAAAATCAATTTGCAGTATGTGTTGTTTTAGCATCAAAGGGATATCCCGAATCATATGTAACAAATGAAGAAATTTCTGGATTTGATTCTATTTCCAATAAATCATATGTATTTCATGCAGGTACAAAAAATTCTAATGGAAAAATATTTTCAAATGGTGGACGTATTTTGGGAGTTACTGCCTTGGGTAATTCTTTAGAGTCAGCAATTAAAAATGCATATGATGCTGCAGATCAGATCTCTTGGACTAGTAAGTATCATAGAAATGATATTGGAAAAAAAGGTCTAACTTACCTCTGAATTTTCTGAATTTTATCTTCTGTTACAATCCAATCCATTAAAACATCATGTTCCAATTTTGGAATATTTTTTAAAATTTGTTTTTCTAAAACTAATGAAATTGCAGTAATTTTATGTGATGATAAAAATCTGTCATAAAACCCATGACCGTACCCTAATCTGACCCCTGTTTGAGATATTCCAACTGTTGGAACTAAAATTACATCTAGATTGTTATCTGTTGGACATGTTTCATTAGGCTCCATAATATCATAATTTCCTGTTTCCATACTTGAAAAATCTGATATTTTTCTAAATTCTATATTTTTTCCAATAATCTTGGGCAGAAACACCTCCTTTCCATTACTAATTAATTCTTGAATGATATCTTGTGTGAAAATTTCACTTCCTATTGGATAATACAATCCAATTTTTTGTGCATTTTTAAAAGCAAAAATCCTTCCAATTCTTTTATGTATTTTTTGACTGGCAATTTTTAACATATCATGTGATGTGTTGTCTCTTTTTTCTAAAAGATTTTTTCTAAGTGATTTCTTTTTTTCACTATCTTCCAATTTGACTACTCAATGATGCTGCAGTTATTGTATTTTTTAGTAACATTGCAACAGTCATTGGACCCACTCCTCCTGGAACTGGTGTTGCAAAAGATGCTTTTTCAATTATTTTTTCATAATCTACATCCCCTACTAATTTATCTTGAAATCTTGATATTGCAACATCAATTATGATTGCTTTATCTTTTATCATGTCTGATGTTAATGTGAATTTGTTTCTATCTCCTACTGCTGTAATTATGATGTCTGCTGATTGACAGAATCCCTTTAAATTTTTTGTTCTTGAATGACATGTAATTACAGTTGCATTTTTTTCTAACAGTAAATGATACAGTGGTTTTCCTACTAGGTTACTTCTGTTAATTAATACAATATTTTTCCCTTCCAAATCAATATTATGATAATCAAACATTTCCATAATTCCTGATGGTGTACATGCAACTAATGCTGCTTTTTTCATTGTTAACAATCCTGCATTATGTGGTGTTAACCCATCCACATCTTTTAGCGGTGAGATTCTTGATGTGGTGGAAAATTCATCTAATTGTTTAGGTAATGGTAATTGTACTAAAATTCCATGAACTGAATTATCTTTGTTCAAATTTTCAATAATTTCATTTATTTGAATTTGTGTAGTATTTACATCTAATTTGTGATCTTTTGTGATAATTCCCACTTCTTCGCATGCTCTGTGTTTATTTTTTACATATGTGGCTGATGCTGGATCTACTCCTACAAGTATTGTTGCCAGGCACGGACTGATTCCTTGAGTTTTTAACTCATGAACGGCTTTTTTGACCCTATCTTTGACTGATTGGGCAATTATTTTTCCATCAATTTTGATGCCTGCCATGGTCTGATTTTGATTTTTTGGTATTTAATTCTTGGAATCCTTCTATGAATATCTTAGAAAAGAAATTAAATGGCAATTTTTTCAATTATGACATGTTTGTAATGATCGCAGACGTTCAACTCAAAGACGGAGCAGAAGATGATTTCAAAAGTTGGTTTTCTGAATCAAATAAGGTCTTATCTGATTTTCCTGGATTTGTTTCCAGAAAATTTCTAAAAGCCCCTGATGGAAGCTATAGGATTGTTGTAGAGCATGAAAGTAAAGAAACTTTCATCAAAATGCATAACAGTCCTGAACATGAGAAACTTCATCCAGCTGGTCATGCTTTTATGAGTGAACCGCCACAAAGAAAAACCTACACAGTAGCTGCAGAATAAAATTGAAATTAGATTTTGATTTATCTTCTTATTTGGAGAAGATTAAAAAAAGCAGTTCATATTTTCATACTTTTATTAATCGAGATAGTTTAGCTGTTGGTCTTTTGGTTTTACAGTCTGGAGAAGAAGACACACAAATACCTCATTCAAATGATGAAGTATATCTGATTATTTCCGGTGATGGGTTTTTGAGAATTAAAAACAAAGATTACCCTGTCTCAAAAGACAAATTATTTTTTGTTGCCAAAAACGTTGAACATTTTTTTCATAGTAATACTCATGAACTTAGAGTATTGTATTTTTTTGGTGGCCCTGATAATTAGCTGATTATTGTTTTTCTTCCTAAAACTTTGATTCTTCTTCTTGCAAAAAGATTCACTGCTTCAGGATAAATTTTATGTTCTTCTTTTAGAATTCTTTTTGACAATGTTTCTTCTGTATCATCTTCTTTGACTTTGACTACTGCTTGTATGATTACAGGACCTGTATCTATCCCTGCATCTACAAAATGCACTGTACAGCCTGAATATTTTGCACCATACTCTAATGCTTGTTTTTGTGAATGCAGTCCTGGGAATGCAGGTAAAAGTGCTGGATGAATATTGATGATTCTATTCTTGTACTTTTTTACAAATTCTGGACTAATTATTCTCATAAATCCTGCAAGACATACTAACCCATTTTTTTGAGTTACCCCGTGTTTTGATAAAACTGATATTATTTTTTTGTCATATTCTACTCTGCTTTTACATTCTTTATTTTCAATGACTTCTATTTTCACTCCTAACTTTTGCGCAACTTTGAGACCTTTTGCATCATGTTTATTTGAAATGACTATTGCTGGATTTATTGGAATTTTCTTTTTAGAAATTGCTTTTAGGATGTACTCCATATTGCTTCCACGACCTGAGATTAAAATTCCTAGATTTAGCAACTAGTCAATACTTGATCAAACCTGCAATTTATATCAAATTCGTATTTTTTCAATTTTGTTGCCTAGGAAAGTCAAGATGACAAAAAATGGAATCCTATATGAAACAAATGAGAAACGTATTTTTTTAGATCCAAAAAATTCTGATTCCCTTGGATTGAATTTTGTTTCACATGCACATACAGATCACCTCCCTTCAAAAAATGGTGGGACCATTTTGTCCTCAATTGAGACAAATGAGATAGCTAATCTTAGAGGATTCAAAATGGAAAATCATGTAGATTCCTTTGATAATTTTAATTTAATTGATAGTGGACATATTCTTGGAGCAAAAGGATTACTCTTTGATGATATTTTTTACACTGGTGATATTTGTACTCGAGATAGAGGTTTTTTGCATGGTGCAAAAATTCCAAAATGTAACACTTTGATCACTGAATGTACTTTTGGTTTATCTGATTTTATTTTTCCAACATTAGATGAAATACAAAAACAAGTTAATGAATTAATTTCTGAATTATACGGAAAAGGAATTCCTGTAATTTTAATGGGATATACGTTAGGAAAGGCACAAACCATTACTCAGTTATTTGGACATTGGGGTCCACTTTATTTTCATGATTCTGTAAAGGAGATGAATACACTCCACCAAAAATTTGGTGTTCCATTAAATTACGGACTTGGACATTCAGAAGCTGAAAAAACTGGTTTACTTTCAAAAAAACCATGGGTGATGGTAGCTCCAATGATGTCAAGTAAAAATAAATTTGTACAGGAAATGAAATTGAAATATGGTGCAGTTACCATAGGATTTAGTGGTTGGGCACAATCAACAAAATTCTCTTTTGGACGACGAACTGATTACTCAATTCCTATGAGTGATCATTGCGATTTTAAGGAATTAGTGGAAATGGTTATTCGATCTGGTGCAGAACAAGTTTATACAATTCATGGATTTGTAGATGAGTTTGCAAATCATTTAAGATCTCTTGGAATTGATGCACAACCTTTGATTATGGATCCCTTGGATAATTCTACTTTGTAAATTCATCACATTTACAATCTAAAACTAAACATGTTTCAGAATTTCTGATATGGTCATGTGAGAAATGTTTGCATTTTTCATTTTTACATATTCTTCTTTGTGCTTCTTTTGTTACTACTGATTGTGCAATTGAATTGGCATTTTCTTTTGAGAATCCTTTTTTGTCAATGTAAAAGTGAACAATCCTATTGTACAGTAAATCTGGATTGAATTGTTTTTCTAACATTACTATCTATTCTTTAGTGATTCAAAGTATTAAAAGTAGATTTTTGACTCGACACTTTTTTTGATATTTTCAATTTTAGTCGAATTTATCTTAAAATCACGCCTATGTCCATGAGATTTGTATGAGTAAAATCAGTTTTGATATTCCCTTTTTGTTTTTGAAAGAATCTTCCTGAATCACTATTTCTGAGAAATTCTTTCATTGTATTCAAGTCTACTTTGATGTTTTCTGTAATTGCCCCAGCAAAAACAGAATTACCATCGATTCCATCTGTTCCCATAGACGCAATGGTTATTTTTTTAAATTTTTGAGTGTTTTTTAAAATTCTTAAAACTATTTCTTGATTTCTTCCCCCCATTCCTTTTCCTAAAACTTGTACTGTTGTTTC
This sequence comes from uncultured archaeon, assembly GCA_937896495.1. Lineage (GTDB taxonomy): Archaea > Thermoproteota > Nitrososphaeria > Nitrososphaerales > Nitrosopumilaceae > Nitrosopumilus. The sequence goes on from CALBNQ010000117.1 coordinate 16,193, forward strand.
TCCACCAAAGATTAAACATGTTTTCTGATTTTCTGAAATATTTTCCAACACTTTTGTAACTGCCTTCTTAATATCTCCAAAAATCTGAATAACTATAACGCTATAACCAAACTTTTCTGCAGTTTTTTTCATTTGTTCTAAACAGTCTTGATTATTTGCAATAATGACATTTTCTATTTCTGCTTTTTCTAATATTTTCTTTTCATTGTTTTTTCCGTTTTCTAATATTTGCAATACTTCAATTGGTGTTTTTCTTTTAAGTTTGTATTTTTCTAAAATATCTAATGCATTTTGGTAGGTTGTGTTATCCAAATATGTTGTACCTGATGCAATTGATGAAAGATCATCTCCTTCTACATCTGACATTACTAGACTTATTGCATCACATTTGATATTTTCAACTAATTTACCTCCTTTAATTTTTGATAAATGTTTTCTAATACAATTAAATTCTTGAATTGTTGCCCCTGATTTTAAAAGTAAATTTGTAACATGAATTTTATCATCTAATGTTATTCCATCTGGCATTGCAAGTAATGATGATCCTCCTCCTGAAACAAGAAATATTACTAATTCATTTTCTTTTTTGTTTTGAACAAATTTCATGACTTCTTTTGCTGCTTTTACACTAGTTTGATCAGGTTTTGGGTGTCTAGAATTGAATATCTGAAATTTTTTACCCTTGATTTTTGCTTTTGAGCCTTTAGGAATTACAATAATACCGCTTTTGATGGGAATTATTGCATTAAGTGCTCTAGTCATTGAATCTGCTGCTTTTCCAAATGCCACTGAATAGATATTTGAATAATTATCTATATTGAGAATTTTTTCACCAATTTTAATTTGATTAGTTGTAACAAATTTTGAAATAATATTTTTTGGATCAGCAGCTTGTAATCCTGATTCTAAAATTTCCAAACACTGCTTTTTTTTGTCAGTTGTTGCTAATTCTTCAAAATTCTGAATAATCATACATCTCATCTAATAATGCAAGATATATAATCATCAATGATTTTTTTTATTTCATGCAAACAGTACGCATTCCAAAAGTTATCAACTTTGGAGAAAATGCACTTGGTGAAACAGAGTATCCAAAAAATGCCTTAGTTGTTACAACCGTACCTCCAGCATTGTCGGATAAATGGTTAGCAAAAATGGGTATTCAGGATTACATGTTGTATGACCAAGTAAAACCTGAACCATCAATTGATGATGTCAATACTGTGATTTCAAAATACAAAGACAAAAACCCCTCTGTCCTAATCGGATTGGGCGGTGGTAGTTCAATGGATGTAGTAAAATATGCTGCACCTGAAATGAATAAAGAAAAAATCTTAATTCCAACTACCTTTGGAACTGGAGCTGAAATGACAACTTATTGTGTTCTAAAATTTGATGGCAAAAAGAAATTGTTACGTGAAGATAGATTTTTAGCTGACATGGCTGTAGTGGATTCATATTTTATGGATGGTACTCCAGAACAAGTCTTAAAAAATTCTGTCTGTGATGCATGTGCTCAAGCCACTGAGGGCTATGATAGTAAACTTGGTAGTGACTTGACAAGAACTCTTTGTAAACAAGCATTTGAGATTCTTTATGATGCAATTATGAATGACAAACCAGAAAATTATCCATATGGTTCAATGTTATCTGGAATGGGATTTGGTAATTGCTCTACCACTCTTGGACATGCATTGTCCTATGTGTTCTCAAATGAAGGTGTACCTCATGGTTATTCCTTATCTGCTTGTACTACAGTTGCACACAAACACAACAAATCAATCTTTTATGATAGATTCAAAGAAGCAATGGAAAAGTTAGGCTTTGATAAATTAGAACTCAAAGCAGATATTTCTGAAGCTGCTGACACCGTAATGACTGATAAAGGACATTTGGATCCTAATCCAATACCAATATCAAAAGACGATGTTGTAAAATGTCTTGAAGATATCAATGCAGGCAATTTGTAAAAAATTCAATAATTTTTTACTTTTTTTATATTTTATTGAAATTTAACATTGACGAAAATCGAATCATTACTGATTAAACAATATGATTAGAGAAAATTTGTAAACTTATTTATGCTAATAGTTTGCTGTAATGTTAATTGACTCAAAAGAATTTGAAATTTGGTATTCAAAATGGATTAAATGTTGCAAGAGCCGGTTATACTGAAGATCAAATTCTAACTGCATGTATACTTGCTGATAAAACTGGATATGATTCAATTTTCTATATGGATCACACAAATGTCCCACAATGGAAAAATGCCATAGTTTTGGATCCTTGGGTAATGTTATCTGCCATTGCAGCTGTTACTAGTAATGTTGAGTTAGGAACTTGTGTTACTGATGCAATTAGACGACACCCTTCTAATATTGCATTATCTGCAATTACTCTTGATAGAATTTCAAAGGGTAGAGCAATTTTAGGTATTGGTGCTGGTGAGGCACAAAATCTTAAAGAATTTTGTATTCCTTTTGAAAAACCTGTTTCGAAATGGGAAGAACAAATTGAAACTATTCACACATTGTATGGTTCTACTCCTGATAATACTGTAGATTATGAAGGAAAGTATTACAAACTTGAAGGTGCATGTTTACAAGCTCCCCCAATTAGAAAACCTCATCCACCCACTTACATGGCAGCTGGAGGTAAGAGAACATTAGCATTAACTGGAAAACTTGGAGATGGTTGGTTACCTATTGGTTATACTCCTGAATTATTTGAAGATCATGCAGCAAAAATCAAAGTATCTATGGATGAAAATAATAGAACACAAGAGGACAAAGATAATTTCCAATATGCCCTTGATATTGATGTTTACTTTTCTGAAGATGCAGAATCTTCATGGGCTAAAATGAAAGAAGCTGTAAAGGTTAGTTTGTTTAAACCTGAGGTATTACGAGTTCACGGATTAAAAGAAATTGAAGGATTTGATTTTGTCAAATACTTTACTGAATATTCAATGTCTGATCAAAGTTGGATTGTTAAAATGAGAGAAGCTGCAACAAAAATCCCTGATGCTATTGCCCGTTCTTCAACTGCTGTTGGAACTCCTGAAGATATGATTCCTACATTTGAACGATTTATGGATGCTGGTGTAAATCACTTTGTAATTCGATTCTGGGGCAAAAATTACTTTGGTTCTATTGATAAATTTGCAAGTCATGTAATGCCTGCATTAAGAGAAAAAGCAAAACAATAATCTATTTTTTATAGTAAATCATTTACTCTACTAATTGTTGATATTATTCATGACTGAAGATCTTCCCGAATCTGTAAAAAAGTGTCTTGACGTTCTAGAAGAAAATATGGACATTTTGACAAATATAGAATTTGACTTAGAAGATGAAAAGGAAGATGAATTGACACCTGATTTAGAACTTCATCAATTGTATGATATGACTGAAGATGTTGCAGAATCTGTTAAACTTAAACGAGCAGAATCTAATTTTTCTAGACGACAATCTGAAGATATTTCATGATTTGTGTGGTCGCTTATTTTTTGTAAATGATTTTGCTCTACGTTTGTTTTTTTGTTTTTCTAATCTTTTTCTTGTACGTTCTGTAGCATTTGTTGATCCTTGAATAATTTTTGTTTTACTCCCATCTCGTAACATGATTTCTTTCCCTTTGAATCTAAATTCAACATCTCTGCATTTGATATAGTATCTTTTGAGACAAAAAAATATTCTATTGTTTGTCCCATGCATATCTTTAACTTCTTTTGATTTTTTTAACTCATTGAGAATATTTCTTAATAATCCTTTGTCAATATCTGTTATTCTATGCATCTCTCGAAACCAGATGAATCTTGAATCTGCCCCCCATTCTTCAAGAACTTTTAATACTTGATTGGTAGCTTTTTCATATTCTTCATCTCTTTCATCCATGACTTGTTTGGATTATTTCCTGAATTTAGGAATTTTCATTAATAAAAAGTTTGAATGATAATTGTCAAATTTTTGAATGTAGTGTATTTTTGATAATTTTTACAATATACTGTATGAACTCTCAACTAAAAAATGAATGCACAGAACTTGAATGTAGAATTTTAGAAATCAAAGCAATGGCCAAAGAACTAGAATCTGATGATTAACCTATTTCCTTGCTTTTCTTTCTTTAATTCTTGATTTTGTAACCTTGACTGATTGTTTTTGATTATTTTCCATTTTAGATGCAATAGAATCAATTCTTTTGATAATTTTATTTTGTTCTTCGGACGATTTTGTCTTTAACAGTTTCTTTTTTAACTTCTTTAATTCATTTGAATATTTGTTAAAATCATTTTTTAGTTCATCAAGATATGGATCTTGCATGATATTTGAAATAATTTATCCCATTTAGTTTATTAGATTGTGTCTTAGATTGTTCATGATTTGAAATTAGTAGGAAAATTGGAGATAAAGTCCTATGAAAAAATCAAGGAATTTTTAGAACAAGAACATGTTGGAAGAATTGCAAGTTTAGATGAACAAGGGTATCCTCAAATCATTCCAATGAATTTCGTTTTTGTTAATGATGTTGTTTACATGCATTCATTTCCTAGGGGCGAAAAACTTGAAAATATTAAAAGAAATCCAAAAGTAGGATTTGAAGTAGACCGAGAGTTAGAATTTCTTCCATCTTACTTTTCACATCCTACAAATGCTTCTCAGGCTGACACTCTTTACATAAGTGTTGTAATCAAAGGAACATCTGTATTTGTAGAAGATGATTCTGAAAAAGCATTAGGATTAAATTCTATGATGCAAAAATATCAGCCTGAAGGTCATTATGATCCTATACAGAATAATGATTTGGTTTTGGATGAAGTTTCAATATTCAAAATCATCCCTGAATCAATTAAAGGAAAATATAAAATTGGACAACATATTCATTCTGATTCCAGGAAAATTTTAGCACAAAAAATATTAGAAAAAAATTCCCAAACTTCTAAAAACACTTTGAAAATTATGGGATTTGAAATCACCGATGAAGGATTAAAAATGATTGATGAACCTGCTTGGTAATCATAGTTTAATATCACCATTACTTTAAATTCTGTTTTCAAAAATTGAACATGTTGCAACAAATCTCAAAATTTGAATTAGTCTCTGATTATTCCCCAACAGGTGATCAGCCTCAAGCTATTGATGAATTAGTTGAAGGTGTAAGGAAAAAATCAGTTCAAACTTTGCTTGGTGTTACTGGAAGTGGTAAGACTTTTTCTGTTGCAAATGTAATTGCTAGAACTGGTAAAAATACACTAGTAATTTCTCACAATAAAACACTTGCAGCACAACTTTATGCTGAATTGAAACAATTTTTCCCAAAAAATAACGTTGGTTATTTTGTTTCTTATTATGATTATTATCAACCTGAAAGCTATTTGCCTCAAACTGATACTTATATTGAAAAAGATACTCAGATTAATGAAAAAATTGAAAAATTAAGACTAGAGGCAACTGCGATGCTGTTATCTGGAGAACCTACAATTATTGTATCTACAGTATCATGCATCTATTCTCTTGGTAATCCTCAGGAATGGAAAGATTCTTCAATTTTAGTTGGTACTGGAGATGAAATTAAACGAACTGATTTAATTCGAAAATTAGTTGATGCTAGATATGAAAGAAATGATGTTGAGGTTTCTCCTGGAAATTTTAGAGTAAAGGGCGATACTATTGATATCACTCCTGCATACTCTGAAGATATAATTCGAATTTCTATGTTTGGTGATGAGATTGAAAAAATAACTTTACTTGATCATGTTTCATTAAAAGAAAAAAAGAAAATAACTCAAATGACAATTTTCCCTGCAAAACATTATCTAATTGCTAAGGATGTTACTAAAAGAGCTGTTACATCAATTAGAGATGAACTAAAACATCATTTACCTACATTAAATGAACTTGAAAAACAACGACTTGAAATGAGAACCAATTATGATTTAGAAATGATTGAAGAATTAGGTTACTGCTCTGGTATTGAAAATTATTCTAGACATTTTGATGGACGTAATAAAGGTGATAAGGCATATTGTTTAATGGATTTTTTTGGTGATGATTATCTTTTGGTAATTGATGAATCTCATGTTACATTGCCTCAATTACATGCAATGTACAAAGGTGATTATTCTCGAAAAGATAAACTCGTAACATATGGATTTAGATTACCTAGCGCATATGATAATAGACCATTAAAGTTTGAAGAATTTGAAGATTATATTCAAAATACTATTTTTGTTTCAGCTACTCCTTCTGATTATGAAAAGAAAACATCTACAAAAATTGTTGAACAATTAGTAAGACCTACTGGTTTACTTGATCCTCAAATTGAAATTAGATCTACTAAAGATCAAATGGATAATTTAATTTCTGAAATAAATAAACGATCTAAAAATTCTGAGCGTGTTTTAGTGACTACTTTAACTAAAAGAATGGCTGAAGATTTAGCTGAATATCTCTCAAAAAAAGATGTCAAAGTTAGATACATGCATTCTGAAATTGATGGATTACAAAGAACTGAAATTATTCGCCAATTACGCCTAGGTGAATTTGATGTTTTAGTTGGAATTAATCTTTTACGTGAAGGTTTAGACATTCCAGAGGTTTCACTTGTAGCAATTTTAGATGCTGATAAAGAGGGTTTTTTGAGAAATTTTACTAGTTTAATTCAAACTTGTGGTAGAGCTGCAAGAAATGTAACTGGTACTGTAATAATGTACGCTGATACAAATACAAAATCTATGAAAAATACTATCAGTGAAACTATTCGTCGTAGAAAAAAACAAATTTTATACAATCAAGATCATGGAATAACTCCTAAATCCATTATGAAATCTGTACCTGAACAAGAAATTGCATTGGATGAATCAAAATTAAAATCAATACATGATCTTAGAAATGATGTAATTGATTTAGATGCTCAAATGAAAAAATTTTCTGAAGAATTAGATTTTGAGCAAGCAATTGCTTGTAGAGATAGAATAAAAAGATTGGAAAAGGAGATTGAATTTAGAAATGATAGATAATAAATTAAAAATTAGAGGTGCACGTCATCATAATTTAAAAAATATTGATGTTGATATCCCAAAAAACAAACTAGTTGTAATTAGTGGTTTATCTGGTTCTGGAAAATCTACTTTGGCTTTTGATACAATTTATGCTGAAGGACAACGAAGGTATGTTGAATCTCTTTCTTCATATGCTCGTCAATTTTTGGAGATGATGGATAAACCTGACGTTGATTCTATTGATGGATTATCTCCTGCAATTGCAATTCAACAAAAAACTACTAGTAAAAATCCCCGTTCTACTGTTGGTACTACAACTGAAATTTATGATTACATGCGTTTACTTTATGCCCGAATTGGAATTCCTCATTGTACAAATTGTAAACGAAAAATATCTACACAATCTGTTGAAAGAATTTGTGATTCTGTACTCAAAGATTTTCTGGGACAAAAAATATTGGTTTTATCTCCACTTGTTCAAAGAAAAAAGGGTACCTATGAGAAACTCTTTGAGCAAATTAAGAAAGATGGATATTCTAGAATACGCCTAAATGGTGAAATTTTGAACCTAGATGATGGAATTCCTCCATTAGACAGACAAAAGTGGCACAATATTGAAATCGTTGTAGATAGGATATCCACAGGTAAATCTGAAAGATCTAGAATTTTTGAGGCTATTCAAACTGCAATCAAAGCATCAAAAGGAGATGTGATGATTTCTTCTGATGAATCTGAAAAAATCTTTTCTCAAAATAACGCATGTCCTCATTGTGGATTAACAATTGGTGAATTAGAGCCCAGAAATTTTTCATTTAATTCCCCTTTTGGATTATGTAAAACATGTAACGGATTGGGAGTTAAAATGGAATTTGATCCTGCTTTGGTAATTCCTGATAAAACTAAATCTATTTTGGATGGAGCAATTGTTCCTTGGAGTGGTAGATTTTCTGCATTTAGAAAACAAGCATTGGGTACAGTTGGTGAAAAATTTGGATTTGATTTGATGACTCCCATTGAAAAAATAAAACCAAAACATCTTGAAATAATTTTACACGGAACAACTGATTTAATTAATTTTCAATATAATTCTAAATCTGGGGATTCTTCATGGAAATACACTAATGCATTTGAAGGTGTACTTGTAAATCTTCAACGTGTTTTTCTAGAAACTGATTCTGAGTCAAAACGTGAATGGCTTAAACAATTCATGCGTGATACTCATTGTAATACATGTGATGGTAAAAAACTAAAACCTGAATCTCTTGCAGTTACCGTTAATGATTTAGGGATAATGGATGTATGTGATTTGTCAATTACAAATTGTTTTGACTTTTTTTCTAATCTAAAATTAACTGACACTGAACAACATATTGCAAGAGATATCCTTAAAGAAATTAAAGAACGATTAGAGTTTTTAATTAATGTTGGATTAAATTAT
>CALBNQ010000118.1 GCA_937896495.1 uncultured archaeon
GAATAATAGTTCATTAGTGGTAATTTTTAAAAAATATTGTAAATGAAATTCTGTTCTAGTTGTGATACCAAACTTACACAAAATTTAGCAGATGTTGGGGCGCCAGGCATTTGTCCTAAATGCAATCCAGAATTAATCATACCAAGAAAGCCAACATATGGTTATAATTTTTCAGGTAGAACCAAACAATGTTCCAAAGGTTGCGGTTCAGAAATCTATTGGGATGAAGAATTCAAATCAGATAGTGGAAAGTTTATCCCTATTGATTCAAGGACAGATGAACCACATAGATGTGATGGTAACACTGAATCAAGCCAATCATACTATCCAGATGAAATCAAAAAAATTGCAAAAATAATTCCATCAGAATCAAAAATTGCAATATCAAAAGAAATTTTATTTGATATAAATAAAATTCCAAAATCATTAATTGAAAATGATTCAATAATTGAGAAAATTATCGAAGGACATACAAATGAAACATTAGGAATTATTCATTACGAAAGAAGAATAGCACCAGAGCCTGAAAAGATTCCACTAGATGAACTCAAAAATATATTATCTGAAAAAATTATTTCAGGATTAAAAAAATATGGTTTTACAGGCCTACTTCCGTTTCAAAAAGATTCAATTCATTCAATCCTTATGAGTAAAAACACCATAATTTCAGCACCTACAGGTTCAGGAAAAACTGAAGCATTTACCATCCCGATTTTGGAAAAGATTTTGAAAAATCATACTCCAGGAGTGTTTGCATTATTTGTATATCCATTAAATGCATTAATTGATGATCAAATTTCCAAGGTTTCAGAACTAATTGATAAGTGTGGATTAAATGAAAAAATTGCAGCTTTTTCAATCCATGGAGGACAGAGTACAGAATACAAAAACATGATACTTGCTGAATCAAATAAAAAAGCAATAATTATTGCTACAAATTTTGATTTTATCAACTATCATTTAATTTTACAAGATAAGAAATGGAATATTTTATTCAAAAATGTAAAAATCATAGTAATGGATGAAGCACATTCTTACACAAGTTTTCATGGATCAAATGTGTATCACGTTCTTAAAAGAATGCAAAGACATATGGGAAATATTCAGTTCATTGGGTCTTCTGCAACTTTAGATAATTCCAAAGAATTTTTTTCAAACATGTTTGAATTACCTGAAAAATCATTCTCATATGTAAAAAGTCAGTTTAGAAGAAAACAAAATATGCATATGTTCTTTATCATGCCACGAAAATATGGGCAAAGGTCTACAATGGAGTTATTGTCATCAATTTGTTACAAAAATCAATCAACTCAATTAGTTTTCAGTAATTCCCATAATGATGCAGAATTTCTTGCATCAAATGTTGAAGAATCTAACAAAGGAATTAAAATTCAAATCCATAGGGGAGGCCTTGATCAAAGTGTCAGAAAAATATATGAATCTCAAATGAAAGCAGGAGAACTTGATGTTCTTTCATGTACCCCAACATTAGAGTTAGGTGTAGATATTGGACATGTGGATGTAGTAATTTCAGCATTCAAAAGTGAATATGATTCATTTGTTCAAAGAATTGGACGTGCAGGAAGAAAAGGACAAAAATCGTATTCCATATGTGTTTTTGATCCTGAAGATGCGACATGCCACTATTTTGCACGTCATATTGACGAATATCTTACACAAAATCACGTAATTCCGATTAATAAAGAAAATCCAATCATTTCAAATAAACATATAGAATCAATTGAAATTGAAAAAAAATCATCTAAAGAATCAGACAAATCACAATTTTTTGATTTTGCAAACAGTGTAAATCTGCGTGGCACATCAGGAGAAATTGAAATTTACTCTAATTCCAAAAAAATAGGTACACGAAATGTACCAACAGGATATTATCAATTACATCAAAAAGCAATTTATCATTTTAATAAAATTAATTATGAAGTAGAAAATTTAGTGAAATTACAAAATATCACAAAAGCATATCTAAAAAAATCAATAGAAAAAGGAAAGAGAACAACACCGATTGTCAAAACTAAAATGGTACATACATCAAAGAAAGATGAAATTCACAAAGATATAATTTTTAAAAATAAAAAAATCCTATTACGATATGGAATCATCGAACTGAATAGAACAATTACAGGATATTTGAAAGGAAATTATAATGAAACAACAGATAAGTTTGAAACATTTAATGGAAATTCAATTTCTGGGTGGAGTGATTTTCATTGGAAATCAAGACATTCATCAGTAGGAATCGAACTACCATCAGAGAGTATACCAAAAATTACATCAGAGTCAAAAAGTCCGATTATCCAAGATTCAAAAATTCATTCGATTGCACATGTGTTAGTTAATGCAAGTAAAATTTTAACGAAATCTGAATCAAATGACATTGATGTCTATTATGAAAATGGAATAATCTATTTGTACGATAATTCATCAGATGGGTATAATGGATGTAGTAAAATTATTTATGATAAATTTGATAGTGTATTAAATACATGTAATTCGATTCTAAATGATTGTGATTGTTCTAAAGGAAAGCAAGATGATTGGGAAGGATGTCCAAAATGTACGTTTACAACCAACTATTGTCAAACAAAAAATCGTCAATTATCAAAAAACAAGGCAAAAGAGTTCTTTTTAGCGTTCAAATAGGCACGAATTATTTAGAATCAAGTTTATTGTTAAAATCATCAACTTTACGATTGTATTCATCAATTTCTGCATTTTCTAAATCAATAGAATCTTCAAATAACTCAGGATTTTCTTGTTGTGCTTTTTTCATTAATTTTTTAAAAGTATCAGGATCATCTTTTTGTAAATCTAAAAGAATTTTTCCAATAGATTCATCGATGTTGCTCATAATACAAATAATAATTTAAGACATATTTTTGTTATTCTAAATAATAACGAGAGTACATGGAAAACACCTTTCTACAGGACGTTTCCATAACATGAAGTGTTTTCCAACCAATCACTCTACGACGCAGACATGACGGTTTCTCGTTATTTCTATTAAGAGAATATACTATTTAACAATGATCTATATTTTCACATGAAAATAATTTTCATTGTCGAGTGCATCCGCATTTTACATAAACCACTTTGAATTCACCATCAGTCTTTATGTTGTGTGAAATTGGCCTATGACAATATTGACAATTAACAAATCCATGATATTCTTCAACTGGGATCATTTTGTATTTCCAAGATTTTGTAGAATCATCCCAATACACAGAATTAATCTCAGTTGGGTCACTCATATCTCAAATATTTATCAAGAAAGGTTATTCGTATTCTCAAAAGATACAGGGGCAAACAATGACAACCAATTTTGAATGATTTTTTGGTTTGACTTGTCAAAGAATTGCTCATTATCGTTCCAAACTTTTGCATAATCTTTTCCAAATTCTATAGATTTTATAATAATTTTATGACATGATGATCTGTATTGAACAATCTCATCATTGATGTTTTCAATTAATTTTTGATTAGACTCAGGAAGTGCAAATCCAAATTCTGTACTCAGATTTTTGTATAATGAAATATTCGAATTTACAAAGTTTTTCCATATTTTATAATATTCATTTTGATAATCAAATAGAGATTGTTGTAAATGAGGCACATATTGTTCAATTTCTGAAAAATATTTTTGTGTCATCCTATCCACGGATCCTAAATTATTCTTTGAAGAATTTTTAGACAATATCAAATATCAAATATTCTAGAATTTAAAGAAGAGGGGAATCAAGGTTTGAAATTTTTTATTTCAAGACATTTTGAATCAAATTCATTGAGGTATTTTTTACCTCCAATTTGAGGATCTTTTATGTATAATTCACATGTTTGTGGATCAATTAAGGTACTAGAATTTTGTTCATTTGATACATACTGTAAAATCAATATCCCAATAAGAACAATTATCAAAACCACAGGTAATCTTTTTTGATAAATATTCATAAAAGATGCTAGATAATTTTTGAACTTAAGCTTATGGTTTGCCTAAATTTTAGACAAGATCTTTTTCTTTTTTTCTTGAAATTCAGCTGCAGTGATAATGCCAGATTTTTTTAAATGACCCAATTTTTCCAACAGATCAAGTTGTTCAGATTTAGTAGTTAGGAATTTGCTAGTTGCCGTATTTTTGAGTAATTGTTTTTTATTTTTTAATTTTGATTTAAGACGTGTACTTTTCTTTGCAATTTTTTGGCTTATTTCATATCCTTTTTTCTTTGCGTGTTGAATGATTTCATCTGATTTTTCTCTAGTAACATCATCAACTAATTTTTGATTTTTAGCCATAGTACCCAACTCACGAGTTTTCTTTTTTGCAAGATTTGCATGATATTTCAAATCTTTCACCAATTCGTTTTTAGATTTTTGTTTAAAACGTCGAGTATATTCTTCGATGAGTAAAACAGGAAATGGAGTATATTCAACATCCAAATAATACTTGATAATCGTATCATCAGGTAATGTTTTAAGATATTCTTTGATAGATTTTTCAGATTTTAGATTCATATCAAATATTCAAAGTATGCTCTTAAAAAGATTCAACATATTTTCACCACAAATTTCCTTCTTTTTTAAGAAGAGATTTCACTTCATCAGAAACGGTGTTCAAAGTATACAAATCATAATTTGCACCATCAAAAATTATTGAATCCATAATTGCACCATCAAAATTTGCATGTCTAAGATTTGCACCACTAAGATTTGCATTAGTTAAATCAGCTGTTCTTAAATCAGAATAGAACAGATCAGTTGATTTTAAATTAGCATTATGTAAAATTGCACCATACAATTCAGCATCCCAAAGTTTTGCATTTGAAAGGTTGATCTGTCTCATATCAGAGCCCCTCATTTTAACATAAAAAAGAATTGTGTCACTTAAATCAGCATCACTCAAATCACAACAACTCAAATCAGCATGATGAATATCTCTATTTTTCAAAGTTACCCCAGATAGATTAGAATCAGATAAATCTCTGCCAATCAGATCTTCAAATTCAAAATCTACTTTTGTGAAATTTCTTTTTCGGAAGAAATCAGCTGGTTTCATTAATTTAGGTAGTATTATCTAGTATCTAATTTGTACTATCGACAACATTAAGTTCAGAATAATTTTATGCAAAATATGAAATTGGGAATTAAAATTGCAATAATTATAGCTGTTGCAATAATCGCTCAAATTTTTGGCAACATATTGTTTTAGAGTATGCTTCGTTGCCCATATTTTTTGAATGTGGTATTTGCACTGTTTAACAAAGTAAAGACATTAGGGTATTGGGAATTTTCTAACAAGTCATTTTTAATCAATGTTAAATGATGTCTATTTTGTCTAATTTGCCTCATAATTTTTGATTTGGATGCTTTGAGATATTTTAAATCACTTAGATTGGCTGAGATATCACATAGTTTGATCAGTTTTGCATCAAATGATGCCTCTTTGAGTTGTTTTGTGAATTCTTTATTCCTCTGTTTTCTGGGAATGGTCATATCTTTAGAGATTGAAGATACCAATACTGCAACAACATTGCCAAATTTTTGATATACATCATCAAATGTAGTGTCAGTATTTTCAAGTACATTACATAGCCATCCAGCACATAAAACATCATTATCAATTACACCCAAACCTTTGAGTCTATTTACTACATCTTCTAGATGTTGAGTATACGTGATACCGTTAGTAGTTTTTCCAGCATGACAATCTTTGGCAAACAATTCTGCATTTTCAATTAATTCCATATGTAATTTTCAAATTAAAATAAGAGATTATAATGTTAAGTTTTGAAAATATTTGTTATTTTTAGTGTAAAATATTTTAAAAAAAGACTAGTAGCCTTCTTCTCCAGGGAAAAGAAGACACCAATATTTTGCACTAGTTTTTGCAGATATTTTTTGACCAATTTTACATGGACCGAATACCTTTCCTGCATTCAGTTCAGATTTGTAATTTGGTACTCGTTGAATCTGTTTGACAATAGCTGGTGTTACAAAAAAAGAACTTACTTTTTGATTTTGTACATCAAAAGTTTCTACTGTGTCAATTACGTTATAATCAGTCATTCCATCAGCCCCAATGAATTCTTTTGGAGTGTATGGAGAAGGCTTTCCCCGATTTGTTTTGAAATCTTTGATGTTAATTATTTTGTCTAGAATTTTTCCAATTCCTACGGCCTTAGTTTGTTCTTGTGGTTTGTTGTAATCACCCAAATTGATTTGAGTTTGTTTCATTTCATTCATTTGCTGTTAATAGAATTAACAAATAATTTCTAAAGAGTTGTTTGTTTTGTATAATACCAAGTAATAGTCAAAACATAATCAATAATCAAATCATTAGAATGCGCACACATATTGAAGATAAATATGTTTCAAAAAAGAAAAACTTTGTAAATTATTCTAATTCGTAATGGACATCACAAAATAAAACTATGCCATTAGGAGATGTTTTAGCAGATATGCTATGACCATCTTGCAATCCTTTCCCACAAACACAACATTCTACTTTAGACACACTGGTTTTATTTTCAATAATTTGAAAGTTTTGTAATATTGTTTGATTCATGCCACGCATAAACATAATAGCGATCAACTTAACTATAAAGGTACCGTACTATACGGTAACTAATCTATGCCTGGAAAATCAATAATTATTGAGGAGTAAAGAACAGATCACGTATTCTCATCAATTTAAATAATAAACCTCCAAAATTTCTGTCATGGGTGGACACTTTTGGAAAAACAACAGTAAAAGTAATTCCTCTAGATTTATCTGAAAACCAATTTCAAATTTATAATAAAATTTCTCGTAACTATTCACATTCATTTCTTTTTGAATCATTATCAGGTCCAGAGGTATTGGCTGAAACATCAGTAATGGGATTTGATCCAAAAATAATTCTAAAAGGATATGCAGATAAAGTCGAAATTATTGAAAATAATTCAATTAAAACTATTTCAACTACAGAACCTTTTGAAGAATTAAAAAAATTATTAGGAAAATGTGATAATCAAACATATAGGTATCTTGGAGGTGCTGTGGGCGTAGTAAATTATGACGCAGTTAGATTAGTTGAAAAAATTTCTAAATCACAAGAGTCAACAGAACCATTAATGGAATTTGGAATATATGATGATGGAATAATTTTTGATAATTTACAAAAAAAACTATTTTATTTTTATCATGATGAAAATAGATTTAATAAATTTATTATGAATGATGATTCATTTGGAGAATTTCATTCAAGTGAAGTTATTCCAAATATGAATAAAGAAAAATTTTCAGAGATTGTAAACAAAGCAAAGAAGTTAATTCATGATGGAGATATTTTTCAAGTTGTATTATCTAGAAAATTTGCTTTTGATGTATCAGGGGATAACCTCACATTATACAAAACATTACGAAAACTAAATCCGTCACCCTACATGTATCACTTAAAACAAGATTTTAAAACAATTATTGGTGCATCACCTGAAATGTTAGTAAGAATAACAAATGATAAAGTAGAAACATTTCCAATTGCAGGGACTAGGAAAATTACAGACAATGAAGAAAAAAACAATCAATTATCTAAAGAACTGATCAATGATGAAAAAGAATTGGCAGAGCATACAATGCTGGTAGATCTTGGAAGAAACGACATTGGAAAGGTTTGCAAATATGGAACCGTACATCCAGAATCACTTATGCAAATAAAACGATTCAGTCATGTTCAACATATTGTTAGTCATGTTGTAGGGAATTTATCGCCTGAAAATGATATGTTTGATGCGTTTCAGGCAGTATTTCCAGCAGGTACAGTTTCAGGTGCTCCAAAAGTTAGAGCTATGCAGATTATAGATGATTTAGAGACAGAAATTAGAGGACCTTATGCAGGAGCAGTAGGTTATTTCTCATATAATGGATGTTGTGACTTTGCAATTGCAATTAGAAGTATATTCATCGAAAATGATAAAGGGTTTGTACAGTCAGGAGCTGGAATTGTATCAGATTCTATTGCAGAAAACGAGTTCAAAGAAACAGAGCACAAAGCAGGAGCAATGCTTCAAGCATTAAAGGAGACAAAATGAAATTTTTAATTATAGATAATTATGATTCGTTTGTGTATAATATTGCCCAGTACTTGGGAGAATTAGGAGTAGATTGTGATGTGATTAGAAATGACAAAATTACAATACCGCAAATTAAAGAAAGAAATTATGATGCAATAATTATTTCTCCAGGTCCTGGAACTCCAGAAGACAAAAAATATTTTGGAGTATGTTCAGAAGTGATTAGTTCAATGGGAGAACAAACACCAATATTTGGAGTTTGTCTTGGACATCAAGGAATTATTGCAGCATTTGGAGGTAAGGTAACTAATGCAGAATGTGTTAGACACGGTAAAACAAGTCCTGTAAATCATACAGATGCAAAATTATTCAATGGTGTAAAAAATCCATTTAGGGCAACGCGGTATCATAGTTTAGTTGGAGATAAAACAATAATTCCTGATGTATTACAAGTGATTGCAATTGCAAAAGATGATGGAGAAATAATGGCAATCCAACACAAAGATCGTTTAATTCAAGGAGTACAATTTCATCCAGAATCAATTATGACTGAAGATGGTAAAAAAATTCTAGGGAATTTTGTATTACAAGTAAAGGAGCAAAAAAAATGATCTCAGATTTGATTTCAAAACTACAAGAAAAAACAGATTTGAGTTATGATCAGATGAACAATATCATGACTGATATGCTATCTGGAAAAACTACAGATATCGAAAATATAGATTTTCTATCAAAACTTGCACAGAAAGGAGAAACCGATGACGAATTATTAGGAATGCTAGATAAGATGCAAGAGTTTTCCCTCAAGATAGATACCCAGAATTCAGGGACAGTTATTGACATGTGTGGTACAGGAGGAGATTCACTCCAGACATTCAATGTTTCTACTACTGCATCATTTGTAGTAGCAGCATCAGGTGGAATAGTTGCAAAACATGGAAATCGTTCTAGTTCTGGAGTTTCAGGAAGTGCAGATATTTTTGAATATTTTGGATATGATTTAGGTTCAAATCCAGCTCAAATTTCAAAAGTTTTACAAAAATTCAATATTTGTTTTATGTTTGCACAAAAATTTCATCCTGCAATGAAATATGTATCATATGCAAGAAAACAGTTGGGAACTAGAACTGCATTTAATTTACTTGGACCATTATCTAATCCTGCAGGAGTAAAAAATCAATTGATTGGTGTTTTTTCAATTGAATATCTAGATAGACTTCCTGCAATTCTCAAAAGAAAAGGTGCACAAAATATTATGACAGTTCGTTCAGATGATGGAATGGATGAATTTTCAACTAGTTCAACAAACAGAGTGTGTATTTTACGAAACGATAAAGTATTGATGAATGCAATTGATCCAGAAGTAGTAGGATTACATAAATCAACATTGGCAGATATTCAAATTAAATCAAAACAAGATGCAATAGAATCATTTGTAGGAGTGTTAAACAATACTGCAAATCAAGCCATGATTGAAACCACAGCATTAAACGCAGCTGGAGGGTTAATTGTGGCAAATATTGCAGATAATTTTGAACAAGGAGTGGAAATTGCACTAAAAACAATCAAAGATGGAAAAGCATTTTCATTGCTTGAAAAATTTGTTGAGGAGACTGGAGATATTTCAAAACTAAAGGAGATTACAGATGGCTGAGAATATTTTAAGAAAGTTAGTAAACAATTCCCAAATGGCAATAGATGACGGAACATACGACGTAGATTGTAATTTAGAAAAATCAAGTAAAGATTTCAAACAAATTATTAAAACAAATCCTCATGCAACATTACTAACTGAAGTAAAATTTTCATCGCCATCACTGGGAAAAATTAGGACACAAAGTGATCCTGCAAATATTGCAAAACAGATGATTAGAGGAGGCTCTAAAGCATTATCAGTATTAACTCAACCACACCTATTTCATGGATCTCCAGAATATTTCATGAAAGTTAGGAATGCAGTGGATGTGCCATTGTTAATGAAGGATATCATGATTGATAAAATTCAGATTGATACTGCAAAAAAAATTGGTGCAGATTACATGTTAGTGATTCAATCCCTATTTGATCAAAAGTTTTTGTCAGATATTGATGAATTCATTTCATATGGTCATAAACAAGGACTAGAAATTTTACTCGAAGTTCATACCAAAGATGAATTTACAAATGCTCTAAAAACTGAGGCAGACATCATAGGTATCAACAACAGAAATTTAGATACATTGGATATTGATCTAAAAACTACCGAAACAGTTCTTCAAGGATATGATGAATCTAGAATTATTTTATCTGAAAGTGGAATTCAAACACCTGAAGATATTCAGTATCTAAAAAAATGTGGTGCAGATGCATTTCTAATAGGTTCAAGCATTATGAAAAGTGATAACATTGAAGAACAGGTAAAAAAATTGGTGAATGCATATTGAAATATCCAAAAGATGGTAAATTCGGAGAATTTGGTGGAAAATATATTCCAGAAACTCTAGTTCCGGCAATTGAAGAGTTGGAAGAAAATTATCTAAGATTCAAAAATGATAAAAAATTCAAAAAAGAATTAGATTATTATCTCAAAGTGTATGCAGGAAGACCAACACCTCTATACTATGCAAAAAATTTATCTGAAAAAATTGGCGGAGGTAAAATCTATCTCAAAAGAGAGGACTTGTTACATGGTGGCGCCCATAAAATTAACAATACATTGGGACAAGCATTACTTGCAAAAAAAATGAACAAGAAAAGAATTATTGCAGAGACAGGAGCAGGTCAACACGGGGTTGCAACTGCAATGGCATGTGCAGTTTTAGGATTAAAAGCTGAGGTATACATGGGATACAAAGATACCATTAGACAAAAGCTAAATGTATTTAGAATGAATATGTTAGGTTCTAAAGTTCATCCAGTAAAATCAGGTTCAAAGACACTCAAAGATGCAATTAATGAAGCAATTCGTGATTGGATTACAAATGTAGAAGATACATACTATTTGTTAGGCTCTGCAGTTGGGCCTCATCCATATCCTGTAATGGTTCGTGATTTTCAAAGTGTAATTGGAAACGAAATAAAATCTCAAATGAAAAAAATTAACAATAAGATTCCAGATTATACCATTGCATGTGTTGGTGGGGGATCTAATGCCATTGGTACATTTTACCCTCTAGCTGATACTAATTCTGAAATAATAGGAGTGGAAGCTGCAGGTCATGGATTAAAATCAAACAAACATTCAGCAACATTGTCAGCAGGTTCCAAAGGAGTGATTCACGGAATGATGACATATCTATTACAAGACAAAGAAGGACAAGTTACTGAGACCCATAGTATATCGGCAGGATTAGATTATCCTGGAGTGGGCCCTGAGCATTCATTTTACAAAGACACAAAACGCGTAAAGTATCATTCAGCAACTGATAAAGAAGTGATTGATGCATTTCTATTACTTACTAGAACTGAAGGAATAATTCCTGCATTGGAATCATCTCATGCAATTGCAGAAGCTGTAAAGGTTGCAAGAAAATCAAAATCATCAGAATCAATTGTAGTTACACTATCAGGTAGAGGAGATAAGGATGTAGAAGAAGTGCAGAATTATTTGAATACACATAACAAGAAATAGAAAAATCCAATATCAAAAAGAAGTGAATCAACGTTAAAGATAATTGAGAAGCATTACAGGTTTTTTAAATTAAATAATTTCTCGGTTGATAAAATAATCTATGTTTAATATAGATGAGATTTGATGTCGTGCGTGAAAGAAATTCTATTACAAGTGAGTCTATTAATTATTTTAACAGGGGTCGGATTTTCAAATTTATCTTACGGCCAGGAATCTCAAACATCTAACGGAATAAATATTGATGGTACGTGGTATTTAGGCGAAGGTCTCAAAGTAGGAGATTATTTTGAATATTCATTATGTGAAATTAATCTAAATGATTGTTCACTAATCACATTAAAAATTTGGATTCAAGGAGAAGTACAAAATGTCAGCGAAATATTATGGGATGCTCAAGTACTGGTAATGGATAATGAAAAAATAATCAAAGGTTCAATGGGTCTGGGCAAAACAACGCCTGAACCAATAATATTTGATGATGAACTTTCTGATTATGCTATTGCATTAAGATCTTCACTAATGTGGCTATCTGCTTTTGCAACTGCAAACGAAGAGGACAGGATTCACGGGCCACAAGAATTTAGATCATCCACATGGGGAGATTTAGGTCCAGTGGGTGGAGGAACTAATGCTCATCTAAATCCAAACAGAATTGAAACAATAGAAACTCCACTTGGAATAGTAGATACAATTGTTCTTGGATGGTATGGGAATAATGTTAACGAAATAACAATAGTAGATAATTTTCCATTTCCTATCAAGGCATCAACTTTTGCAGGAATCAATGTTGAGAATGCCCCAATAATGTACCAATTTGATTTACTACAGTATAAAGAAAATGTCAGAGATGATCCTTTTAGTAATATTAAAAAAACAATTCAAAAAGAAGAGGCTCTAAAATGTCCTACAAAATTTTACGATTATGAAAGTGGACGAATTTCTACCAATACACATTCCATGATGATTCAATACAATTACTCTCCAGAAAATCCCATCGAAGGTTGTAACATTGATTGGAAAATAAATTTTGTTAGCAAGTATAACGACATGGAAATTTTAGATCAAGTTCATTATGACATTTGGGTAGTAGATGAAAATGGTAACAGACTTCGTTCATATGCACAAGAAATTGAAAAAAATAATTTGTTTAATGAGTTTGGTCAAGTTCATCACCTTCTACCAATAAAAGAAGAATCAGGGATTGCCAGATATGCAATCTTTGTTCACGGTACAGGACCAGAACAAGAAATTCCAGATGTAACCATGGCAGGATTTGCAATTATAGAGATAAACATTGAAGAAAATCCACTGCTAGAAAAATTTAATGAGAAATCTAATGTCGCAGAAATTCCATCCTGGATTAAAAATAATGCAGGTTGGTGGGCAGAAGGCATCATAGATGATGAGGCAT
>CALBNQ010000119.1 GCA_937896495.1 uncultured archaeon
TTAGAAGACTAGCTAGTCAAATTGATGTACCAGAATTATCGTGTACCAAAAGAAAAAAAGCATTACAATATGGTTCTAAAATTCATAAAGCTTTATTGAAAACTAGATAAATTTTTTAACTGTTTTTTGAACTGATTTGTTTACATTACTAATGATTGCAGGTGATGCTCCTAGATGTTTTTCTGGTAAAAATATGGAGTCAATTTCTTTGTCTGTTAATTTTGAAGAAAATGCTTTATCGTTTTTAATAGCATCAATGTATTGCATTCCTTTATCATTTGCTTCAAATGCTACTCTTTGAACATCTTTGTATGCCTCAAATCTTGGAACTCCTTTTTTTATTAATGCCTCTAACACAAACTCTGCAAAAATTTGACCCTTTGTGATGTATAGATTTTCTACAATTCGTTTCTCATTTACTAACAAGTTTGAAGTGATTCTAGTCATGGTTTCTAACATTTCATCAACTAAAATAGAAACTGTTGGTATGACAAATCTTTCATTTGCTGAATTTGAAAGATCTCTTTCATGCCATAGTGGAATATTTTCAAAAGAAATGGCTACTTGACTTCTGACCATTTTAGATAATGATGAAACTCGTTCACTTTTGATTGGATTTCTTTTTACTGGAACTGCACTACTTCCCATTTGACCTTTTTTGAATTGCTCTGCAACTTCTCCAATTTCAGTTCTTTGTAAATTTCTAATTTCTATTGCAATTTTTTCTAATGTTGCACCAATCAACGCTAATTCAAATACATATTCTGCATACCTTTCTCTTGGAACAACTTGAGTAGTAACTTCTGCTGGAAAAAGTTTCAATCTTTTTGCAACTCTTTTTTGAACTTCAAGTGATTTTGCTCCCATCAGTGAACCTGTACCTACAACACCTAATGTTTTACAAATTAGAATTCTTTTTTTGATCTCTTCTATCCTTTCAACATGTTTTGCCATCTCTGCAGACCAATTTGCAAATTTTAATCCAAACGATATAATACTTGCATGTTGACCATGTGTTCTACCTACTGCTGGAATTTTTCCATGTTTAATTGCTTTTTTTGCAAGGATTAATGCCATCTTGGCAACTTTTGGCTCAATTATTTTTAATGAATCTCTCATTTGCATGGAGTTACTGGTATCTACTAAATCATTACTTGTTAATCCATAATGTATCCATGGCCTTGCATCTTTGGAACATTTTTCACTTAATGATTCTACTAATGCTGCAGTATCATGATCACTTTTTGCTTCTAATTGCTTAATTCTCTTTGCAGTAATTTTTCCTGATATTGATGCCTTTAGAATTTTTTTACCTACTCCTTTAGGAATTAATCCTATTTCACTTTGTGAAACTGCTGCTGCACCCTCAATTTCTAATTGATAATCAATTTTTTTTTGTTCACTAAAAATATTCATCATCTCTTTAGTGCCATAACGACCATTATCGATAGGTAAAATTGCCAATATTGTGACATTTAATCTATGGAAAATAAATCTACTTCTTTGATTGATGATTTAAATTGGATTGAGATGAAATTTTACCGGTACTTATGTCTGATATGATTCCAAAGAAAATTGGAGAAAATCAGTATCAAATCGATGCTGATTCAAATTCTGGAATGAAAGTCCCTGTTAGGATTTATGCTGATGAACCACTGCTCCAAAAAATGTTATCTGATAGAACAATTATGCAAGCAAGAAATGTGTCATCAATTCCTGGAATTGTTGGTCAAAGTATTGTTTTGCCTGATGGTCATGAAGGTTATGGATTTCCTGTGGGTGGTGTTGCTGCCATGGATGCTGAAGAGGGAATGATTAGTCCTGGTGGTGTTGGTTATGATATTAATTGTGGTGTAAGACTACTTCGTTCAAATTTAACTGAACAAACTGTTCGTTCAAAACTTAAAGATTTAGTAACTGACCTTTTTAGCTCTATTCCTTCTGGTGTTGGTTCTAAAGGTGCCGTTAAACTCAGTCATTCAGAACTTGATGAAGTTTTGGTAAAAGGTGTAAATTGGGCAATTGATCATGGCTATGGTTCTTCTGATGATTCTGATGTTTGTGAAGAAAATGGTCAAATACAAAATGCAGATCCAAATAAAGTTTCAGATAAAGCAAGAAAAAGAGGTGCGCCTCAATTAGGTAGTTTGGGTTCTGGAAATCATTTTCTTGAAGTACAAAAAGTTGCAGAAGTTCATGATGAAGAAGCTGCAAATAGAATGGGATTAAAAGAAGGAACGATTACAATCTTAGTCCATTGTGGTTCTAGAGGTTTTGGTCATCAAGTGTGTAGTGATTATCTTAGAGTTTCAGAACAAGCAATGGCAAAATATGATATTGATTTACCTGATAGGGAACTTGCATGTGTTCCAAATAATTCTGAAGAAGGTGATTCATATAGAAAAGCAATGTTTGCTGCATTAAATTTTGCATGGAGTAATAGACAAATGTTAACTCATTGGACCAGGAAATCTTTTGAACGAGTATTTAATCAATCTGAATCTGATCTTGAAATGAACTTAGTATATGATGTTGCTCATAATATTGCCAAAGTAGAAAAACACAAAGTTGATGGTAGAGAAAGAAAAGTTGTTGTTCATAGAAAAGGTGCAACAAGAGCATTTCCTGCAAATCGTGATGAAATTCCA
This sequence comes from uncultured archaeon, assembly GCA_937896495.1. GTDB lineage: Archaea > Thermoproteota > Nitrososphaeria > Nitrososphaerales > Nitrosopumilaceae > Nitrosopumilus. The sequence continues at coordinate 2,649 of CALBNQ010000119.1, forward strand.
TCACGTTATCGTGATTTGGGTCAACCTGTTTTAGTTCCAGGATCTATGGGAACTGCTAGTTGGGTTTTACTTGGACAACCAAACTCAATGGATTTGAGTTTTGGCTCAACTGCCCATGGTGCTGGAAGAACCATGTCTCGTTCAAAAGCTAGACGAAATTACACTGAAGAAAATGTTAAAAAATCTCTTAATGACAAGGGCATATTTATCAAAGCATTAACAAGAGATGGTGTAGTGGAAGAAACTCCTCAAGCCTACAAAGATGTTGATGCTGTGGTAAATGTATCTCATAATTTGGGAATTGCTACAAAAGTTGCAAAATTGGTGCCTATAGGTGTGATTAAAGGTTGAGTGAAGATTCTGAACTTGAACGACTAAAAGCAAAACGACTAGCTGAAATGCAAAAAAATATTTCATCACAAAATAATGTTGAATCTACTCCTGAATCCCCAAAACCTGTCTCAGAAAATCCTAGAGATCTATTAGTTACAAAATTAGGATTTAGAGGGTTGGAAGTTTTAGAAAATGCAGAATTCCAATTTCCTAATGAAACTAAAATGATTATTCAAAAATTATTAGAATTAATTAAAACTGGTGAAATTAATGAGATAATTGATGGTGGTCAATTATTGGCATTATTTAGATCAATTGGATTGAATATTCGAATGGAAACAAAAATCAATGTTGAACAAGATGGAAAATTTGTTTCGTTGAATGATAAACTTAGTAATCAATCATCTGAATCTGGTGATTGATGTGAGTTTAATCTTAGAAGTAGAAACGAAGAATTATGTAGATGATTTGTTGTCAATAAAAAAAGCATTATCACATATGGAAACTCTTGTAGGTGCTTACAACGGATATGTTCTTGGTGAATCTTCTTCTAAATTTGGATGGACTTTTTTCAAATTATCTTTTAAGCCTAATTTACAAAACAGTATTGAAGAAAAGTTTTCTGACATGTTGCAAAAATATAAACAAAATAATCCTCAAGAAAAATTTGCAGAATTCATTATTGATTATTTTATTTCTAGAGGATGTAATGTAAAAATAAAGATAGTTGATTAGACTCTTCTTCCTCTTTTTCCACCTTTCTTTCTAGTGGTATCATGAGGTATTGGTGTAACATCATCAATTCTTCCAATTTTAAATCCACCTCTTGCCAATGCTCTAATTGCGGCTTGTGCACCAGGACCTGGAACTCTTGAACCAACTCCTCCAACTGCACGAACCCTGATATGAAATCCTGCAAATCCTTTAGTTCTTGCAGATTCTACCACTGCATTTGCAGCTTTCATTGCAGCAAATGGTGATGATTCATATCTATCTGCATTAACATGAATTCCACCAGAACTTATAGCGACAGTTTCGCCGCCTGTAAGATCAGTCATGTGAATTATTGTATTATTGTAACTACTGTAAATATGGGCTATTCCCCATTTCTCAGGACCTTCTTTTTTTGTCTCTGGTTGGGTTTTAGTTTCTTCTGTTACTTCAGTTTCCACTTTTTCGACAACAGCTTCAGTCTCTTCTACTGGAACTTCCTCTACTTTAGCCTCAACTTCTGACAATGTGTATTCACGCCTTAAAGGGTTTAAAATACATTGATTTTCTTAATTTTTCCAAAATTTGGAAATTTGACTTAAAATTGATTATTATTCATATATTGTAACTATACACAAGTTTTTGATGCCTTCAATTATTTTATTGGCACTTGTGATGGGAATTACATCCCTTTTAGTAGGATTTGCAATTTTTCAATCACTGACTCCGATCAACGACATTTTATCGCCTCAAGAAAAAAAATGTCAACAAATTGCTAATGAAGGATATAAAATTCATACAATTTACCCTGATTCCAATCCTGATGAAATCCTTGAAAATGATATGAAACGATTATTGTATCTTGATGATTTATGGATGAAAGAATGTGTCTCTATTCTACCTGCTGATTCTTTATTTAGTATAATCAATAATGTGGAACGAAATTTTTCTCATAATGAATAATTATTTAAAATGACTCCATCCTAAATCTTTTAAAATCTTATAATTATTTTTCTCTTGAACAAAAACTCCTGTACCTGATGTGACATACCCAATTTCAATAATTGGTGTTTTGAGAATTTTTGCACTTTTTAAAATTTTTTGTTTATACTTTGGTGATACAGTAAATACAAATTCATATTCTTCCCCACCATGAAATACCAAATTATTTAGATTCAATTTATATGATTTTACATGTTCTTTCAAATCTTTCATTGCAGGAATATTATTTACAATGAATTTTTTTCTACTTTGTTTTGACATTTCATTTAACGTTGTTGATAATCCATCACTAGAATCCATTGAAGATGAAAAATATTTTTTATTTTTTAAACCAAAATTTAGTTTGGGTTTTGGATTTGTTACTGCATTCATAGACTTTCTAACAAAATCATCCCTTCCTTTTTTCTTTTTAAGAATCATGTTTAATCCTGAAGAAGTATATCCAAATGGTCCTGTCACAAAAACTAAATCTTCTTTTTTAGCACCTTTTCTAAAAATTATATTTTCACTTTCTCCAAAAATACAAACGTTAAACACTATTTCTTTGCCCTCGTTAGTATCTCCACCAAGAATTAAAATATCATATTCATTACAAGCTTTTTTGAATCCTTTTACAATATCTCTAATTTTTATGCGTGAAATAGTTCTTGGCAGGTTCACTGAAATTATTCCATATTGAGGTTTAACGCCTTTTGCAGCAAAATCACTAATACATGCAATCACACTTTTTCTTGCTGCATCAGACAATTTCATTTTTGAGGGGATGTCCGTACTCTCTACAAGCGTATCTACTTTTGCAACCATTTTTGTTTTTCCTATTGTGAAAAATTCAACATCTTCAGAAACAAATTTCTTTTTTACTAAATTCTTTTGAAAAATTTCAATTATTGAAAATTCATCTAATTTTGTCATAACTATTTTTCACCATGTCTAATGTTTTCTTTACAATTTCTTTACATTTTTCTTTATCATTTGATTCTGCTGAAACTCTGATAATATCTTCTGTATTTGATTTTCTTATCAATACCCAACTATTTTCATCAATAACCCCTTTAATTCCATCTAATGTATTTACTTCAGAAAACTCCCTTGAAAATTTTGTATTGATCTCTTGAATTACTTTATCATGAAAGTTTGAATCAATTTTTATTTTATCTCTTATTTGAAAATAATTTCCCATATAGTTTAGAATTTCATCAAATCTTGATGTACCTAACATTGATGCAATCAAACCACTTGTAAGAATTCCTTCTCTACAATAATTGAATTCTGGTAAAATAAATCCTCCACTACTTCCTTCCCCGCCTGCTTGTGATGATGTTTTTAACATTAGATCTATTACATTTGCTTCTCCTACTTTTGATCTTTGTACCATTCCACCATTTTCTTTGATGAATTTTTCAATTGAAACACTGGTATCAATACTCAGAACAAATTTCTTGTATCCTAATTCTAAAGATTTTGCAATACCTAATCCTAATGTAACATCTGGAGTCTGTTTTTGTCCTTTTCTAACCACTACGAGACGATCTCCATCTAAATCAAATGCAAAACCTATTTCTTTTTTCATTGACGCAGTTGACAAGTCTAATAATTCATCAGATGTAGGATCTGGACCTCTTGTACAATTTGATAATTCATTATTTAGAATTTTTACATTACAACCCACATTTTTTAATAGATTTGGGGCAAATTCTTTTGCAGCCCCTCCTCCAATATCAACTACAATTTCCGGATGACTTTCTATTTTTCCTATAATTTCTTGTGCCTCTTCAATATATGAGGAACAAATTTCTTGTTCTGAACCTATTTTTGATTTTATAATTTCTTGATGTTTGATAATTTTTGGTAATTCTTGTTCATTAATTCCTCTTCCTTCAATGATGAATTTTATTCCATTCCATTCAATTGGATTGTGTGATGATGATACTACTACACCAGCTCCGTATTTTCTTGATTCTCTAAATATTACGGGCGTTGGTGTTGTTTCTAAATTAAAAACATCAATTCCATTTTTCATTAATGCAGCTTTTGCTGTTTCGCTAATAATGGAGCCTGTTGGTCTTGTATCTTTACCAATTACGCATTTTTTAGATTTGATTAACGATGAAAAATTATTACAAAATTCTAGAATATCTTTAAGATCTAAATCTTCACCAAAAATACCTCTAATCCCTGAAATGGTTTTCTTCAATTAATCCAACTCGGAAAGGCTTTTTATTAACTCTGATGAATTTGACCAATCATGCCTTGGTAGCTCAGCCTGGTAGAGCGAACGCCTCGTAAGCGTTAGGTCGCGGGTTCGTACCCCGTTCAAGGCTCTGTAAAATTATTTTGAAAACTAAATTTTTATTCGTTAAATGTTTCGATATCTGTTTCTAATTCGATTCCTAAACCTTTCCACCATTGTTTATTTTGCCCTTCCATATCTCTCACACCCATTTCATGAATCACTCCTTTATAGATCTGCTGGTTGATTTGTAGCTGATCAGATCATAATATCGTTTTTTAATTTTCTTTTTCTTCTTGCTTTTTTTTCATTTTTCTAAATACAATGATCAATAATGTTGCTCCTGCACATCCCCAAAACACTTCTGATGATGTTCCACTTTTAATTCCATATGACACAAATGTTCCTACAAAACTTAATGTCATTATTGCAATTAGAACCAATCCTATAATGTCCAGAATTTTTGTCATACTTTTCTACCTCTCATCCCATAAAATCAAAAAGATATATGGTTTTGTAAATTAGAAATGTTCTGGACAAATATCTTACAGTAATTCTAATTTTTATGGTTGTGGGAATTCCTATTGCTTGGATTTCTCCTCTTACTGGAGAAATGCGTGAAGTACCGTTGCTTCCATTATTTTATGGTTCAATTGGCGGAATTATCTTAATTGTCTTTTATAGTTCATACAAAGAGAAAAAAGAACGACAAAAAGCTAACGAAAAACGAAGAAAATCTAAAAAATAGATTTTAGAGTTCTAATCCAAATGATTCTGCAATACTGGAGAAGTTTACATATGATTCCAAATATTGTCTACCTTTTGGAGTAATGACAAATGTATTCTTACCATCATATTCTATTTTATTGATTAGACCTGCACCTGTTAAATTCTGCAAGAATTTGGATAGTCTTGAGTGAGAGAGATTTGCTTTTGTTAAAAGAGATGTTGTTTTGATTCCTTCTTGACCTGATTGTTCAGTTACAGTTAACAGATCTGCAACAATTTGCATACTTGTTCTATAGGAAACCATGTGTAACACTGTTTAAAACTAAGATATAAGCGTATTACCATTCATTCAGATCAGATAAATAAGCACTACTTGTTTTCTTTATGATGTCTTCTCAACAATCTATCCCTTGGTTTGATGACTTTGTAGGTGTTGCTTATAGGTACTATGATCTTAGAATGAATGTTGTTCCATTAATTACTGATCGAAAAGAATCTGCATCACTTTGGCATGATACCATTCATTGGTGGGTAGATTCATCGATAAAACTTAGATTTGTAGAAATGGATGATGAATATTGGTTCATCATGGGTTCAGATTCACAAAAACCTGATACTAATTTATCATTTTTCAAAGTATTGCCAAAATCTGAAAATTATGAACGCTTTAAGAAAGGCCATGGTGGTGAAGCATATTTGAGATTGGGAGTTTATTCAGATAAATCACTTGATGATGCAAAAAAAGATGCCATGTGTGATTGTGGCCATGAAGCACAAGATCATGATGAAGGTGATGATGATGTATGTTTATTCAACAAATGTGATTGTAAAAAATTTTCCAGCTTTCAAGTAAATTTATTGAAAAGAAAAAAAATAATTACAGACATTAAATTTTTAGAAGAAAAGGATGTTAAAGACGATACTTTATCCTGGAATTGTCTAAATGTAAATAAATATTCAAAACTAAATTAATCCAAATGTGTATTAACTCTGGCATGATCTCCTGGATAGTACTCATTGATTTTTTTTGAATAACATTTCCCACACATTGAACCCTCTATTCCCCATTCTTTCATGGGATAAAAAGGGGTTTCAATTTTTTCACTACAAATACCACATTTATCTTTGGATTTCAAATCACCTTGACCTTTTTTCTTGTATATAAAAAACATTCCCGAAAAAATTGTTCTTGTAAAAATCATGTTAAATATTACTGGTTTCTATTGACTTTAGGTAGTTAGTCTGACCAATGTAAACCTCCTGCAAGATTTTTACTTGGTTGGACTTCTACCCTTGAAATTAGAACAAACTATTAACTAATTTTTTTAAAGCAAAAATCTCATCTTCTTCTTGTCTAATTTTTTTGTCAATTACTCGTAACATTGTATCATTCCAAACATGTTGAGAAAAGAAATTGTGTTTTGTATTTGCTAATTCAATTTCATCATCTACGACTGTATCATCAAGAAATTTTGTAACAATAATATCTGTGGTCTTTAAAATTCTAGAATTTAATTTAAAACTACGAAATATGGGTTCTAATTTTCGTACATCCTTCTTAAAATCCCCTTTTGATTCCAAAATGTTTTTGTGAAGAATTCTAAAATAAACTGCCACAAAAAATAATGTAGAATATCTTTTTGTTTTATGTCCTCCCTTCTTTCCATATTTCAGTGATTTTTTTGCAAATTCTTTTACAAGATATGGATAGAGTAAAACTCTATAATCATCTTTTAGATTGTCATTGAAAACATCATCGTATTTTCGACCTCTTGGAAGAAATTGTGCAGGAGAACTATATGCTTCAGTTGGTCTTTGTTCAATTCCTGCAACAAGTGATTGAATTGCATCTTTTGCAACAATAACTTTTTTGTGATTATCTGGAAGATAATTATTGTATATTGAATCTCCGTCATATTCACATTGTTTTGATTTTGTTTTTGTATCAAAAGAACCTGCTTGAATTTCATAAAAATAACCACAATTTTTTAACTGTGATTTAATTGATTTATGAAAATCCATTAGAGAAACAAGATCTTTTCCTCTAACCGAATTTTGAGAATTTCTATATTTTGTAATATTATTTTGCTCTTGTTCATCATCAGCTTTGATTATTGTAACTGTCATCGAACCGTCCATGTTTTTTGTTCTTTTTGAGTGATCTAGAATTGAATTTGATGTTTGAGCTCCGTTGACAATTTGAGGCGCATGAAGATCAATCCAATTATCTCCTAATTCTGTAAAATCATTTACTACAATCGTAATTCCATTATTGTAAAAAAAGAATTTACTTGGATTAGTTTGTAATGTTTCACGTAATCCTTTGTTGACTGTTGTTTTAAATTGCATCCATTGTCTGATATTTGATTCAAATACATATTCTCTATTTTTGCTTACAAATTCAGTAAGTTCACGTAACTTCAAAATTCCTAATATTGTATTTTCATGTCTAAGCATTCTTTCCAATTTAATTGATGATTTTTTACCTGCAGCTGGTTTTTTAATTCGATCCCATAATTTTTGCACTATTTTTTCTTCATCTATTATTTCAACAATATCGTCGTCATATTCTACTCTTTGATCTGTTACATAACAGCATTTTATTTTGAGATTTTTTTCTTTGATTTTTGTCACTAGATGTGCAAGCTCTGGTCTCATTTTGATGACATCTTTTGCTAAAAGTCGTTTGACATCTTCTTTGAATTTTGCAATTGCTTCAAGTGAATGTGATGTTCCATATTTTGATTGAAATAACCTAATTGTATTATCTGAAAAATCTACTGGTAGATAGGCATCAATTCCAAGATCATTAGCCCCATCAACAATGGCATCTGCAGCATCATCTTCGGTTGCTTCAAAAACCCTAGTTAATATCCACTGAAGAAAGTTATTGCCTTTTTCAACCTCGTTTTTAGAATTTTCAGCGTATTCATGAATACTTTCTAGAACATTTTCTGAAAATCCTTCTAAAGGTGGACTAGAATCCTTTTCTACTAATAATGCCTTTGAACCTGGAATATACTCTAATAATCCATTTAAATTTTGAGACATTTATTTTCTAATATGTTATATATTTAGAGAATCTGGTAATTATGTAATAACTAAGTTTGAGATCTGATGAAAATTGAAAGAAAAATTACTCTTGATAATTCCAATAATCGTTGCGTTAGCATATGTTTTTGCATTTGTTTCTTTTGATGACTCTTCAAACGATGAAAATGATTTGAAAATTATTGAACACGTAGATGTTATAATGCCTACAAAAGTTTCTCGTCCTGGATGTGAAATTGAAAACAGATGTTACATTCCATCAGAAATTTTTGTTGAGAAAGGTAAACAAGTAACTTGGGTAAATGAAGATTCAGCTTTTCATAGTGTCACTTCTGGATTTTATGATTCTCCAACAGATCTTTTTGACAGTGGATATTTGGATCCATATGAATCGTTTTCTCTCACTTTTGATGAATCAGGAATATTTGATTATTTTTGTACCCTTCATCCTTGGATGGAAGGACAAGTAATTGTTGAATAAGGTACCCGAGGGAGTCGAACCCCCTTGTATAAGCTTTGCAGGCTCACGCATAACCGTTCTGCCAGAGTACCGTTTTAAAAAACATGAAATGAACAATTAACTCTTTAGATTAGAATTTGTTAAATGGTTTCGAAGCTAATTTAATATCTTCTCCTTTCACTGTTTTTCTACTTGCATGAGCTGCCATATCTACAGCACTCTTTGCGATTCCTTCCGCTAATTCTTCAATCACTCTTCTTAATTCATCTGCAGATTCATCACTTACTCTTTCAGCACCTGCTTTTTTTAGAATTCTATACATTGCAGATAATCCCAATTCTGATGATTTCATAAATTTTCTTTTAGTTTTTTCCGAAAAAAGATAATGAGTGAAAAAATATCACCTAGGAATCGATTTATACAGACTATTTTAACAATCGATAAAGAAATGACATGGTATTTTGATTCACACATTCATTTATCTGATCCTAACTATTCTTCTGACATCGAATTTATTTTAAAAGGAATGGAGTATATGAAAATGAAAGCTTGTTGTGTATCAATGGATGTTAAAAACTCTTTAGATACATTGAATCTTGCAAAAAAAAGTAATCATGTTTTACCTTTCATTGGAATTCATCCTGAATGTGCAAATGATGGAATTGAAAAAATGATTAACTTAATTGATAAGCATCATGTAAATCTTAATGGAATTGGAGAAATTGGGTTAGATCCTACATATACTAAAACCCCTGAAGATACTAAAAGTCAGATTCATGTATTTGAAACGTTATTATCATTAGCAGAAAAATTTGATAAACCTGTTTCAATTCATTCTAGGAAAAGTCTTGATGATGTTTTTGAAATCATGACTTCTTATGAAACAAAACATGCTTTACTTCATTGGTTTGATGGAAGTAAAAAACAACTTCAAAAAGCAATGGATATGGGTTTTTTTGTATCTTATGGACCTGTAACGATTTATGCTAATGACAAACAAACTTTGTTATCTAAAACAGATGAATCTAAAATTCTTGTTGAGACTGATGGTCCTGTACATTTTTCTAGGTGTTTTGAAATGAAATCTGCCCAAATCAGCTTTATTCCAAGTGTTATTTTCTGTGCATCAAAAATTCTTGGAAAAACATTTGATGACATGTCATCTATATTGGAAAAAAACTCAATTTCATTTTTGGGAATATAGGTATAAAACACCCTATTTTCTAGATTGTTTGTGGACAGAATAAAACGTCTTTCATATGAAGTGTTAGATGAACATAAATCAAAATTCGGTGTGGATTTTGCTGATAATAAACAAGTTCTAAATCAAATTTCTATAATCCGCTCAAAAGGTCTTAAAAATGAAATTGCTGGTTATATTACAAAATTCATCAAAAAAGAGATTCGTGAAGAAAAAACAAAACAAGATAGAATTGAGGCTTCACGCTCAATTACAGAAACTGAACAAGACATTGAAATTGTAAATGATTCATCAGAAATTTCAACACCTTCTGAAGATGATGATTCTGTAATTGTAATGGATAATTCTACATCTGAAGTTTCTGAAACTGTTGAAGAAAAAACTGAATAATATTCTAAACAGCGCTTCTTTGTTTTACCTTGATATGATATGATTAAAGTAAAATTTATTGGTGGTGCAAAAAAGTCTTTTTTAAAAGATCAATTAGACATTGATATTTCTAATATCACCATATCTGAACTAATTTCTGTTTTGTTAAAATTAAAACCTGAAAACTACCCTGAATTGGATACTCAAAATATTTTGATTGCAATAAATGGTGTTGACTCATCTGCAATGGATGGAAAATCAACTTTGATAAAAAATGATGATCTTGTTAGTATAATTCCTGTAATTCATGGTGGTTTGTCCAAAAAAATAAATTTTAAAATATTGAAAAAACAAATTCAAATAATTGAAATTAAGGGCAAGAATACAATTAACGTAAAATTCATTGATGATCTAAGAAAAAAATATCCTAAAATACAATTT
>CALBNQ010000120.1 GCA_937896495.1 uncultured archaeon
TCATCTATGATGCCTTCTGCCCACCAACCTGCATTATTTTTAATCCAGGATGGAACAGAAATATCATTTTGATGAACCACTCTATCTATAACAATAGGGATTGTAGTTTTTGCAAGGTTATTGTTATCTAAATTATTAAAATTCAAATTAATAACACCAGAAATATTTTCAGGAATAATAAATTCTGCAACATTAGGATTCTCTTTTGAATCGGAACTGATTCCGTTTTGTTCAAAAATTACTTGTTCATTTTGAGTGATAGAAAATTCGTAAGGTGTGGCAATAGGTCTATTTTTCAAAAAGATATCAGTTACATCAAAAATAATTTTTGCTTTATCATTTGATTTTAAATTTTCAGGATCCCACGAAACTAAAATTCTAAACTGTCCATTTTCAGTAACAGAACTCAAATGAGTATAATCTCTATCAGGTGTAATTACAAAATTCATTCCATTTTGGTTAGAATTGGTATCAAAAATTCTCTGTAATTCTTTTTGATAAATTATAAAATGAACAGTTCGTTGTTCTGAGAAAAAATCATCAATTGTTACAATATCATCAGATAATTGTAAATCATTAACATATATTGTAAATCCTGTAACTAGCATATCTCCAAATGATTCTGGAATTATTAGTTCTTCATGAACTACAGATGTTTGATCAATATTTGTCTGAGTCCACTCAAAAGGCATGAAAAAAGAAGTTTCTTTGGTGGAACTATCATATTGAAAATCACTGATTTCATCATAAAATGTTACAACATCTATGTATTGTTCCCCAAAATTTGGATCAACAATATTGTGTCTTGTTGTTTGAGCAATAGATATACCAGCATTGAAAATTAATGGATCATCAAATTTTTTGGAATATCCTTCAGCTGTAATTATACTAATATCCAATTTGTATAATCCACCTTCACTTAGTTTTGGTCCTGAAACATTAACTAATCTACTATCAAGTCCGAGCAATGAACCAAATAGATTTGAATCATTTTGTTCTTCAATAATTACTGAATCAGTGTCTTTTGAAATAAAATTAAAAACAACAAATCCATTATCTGCTTTGAATTCTTTTT
>CALBNQ010000121.1 GCA_937896495.1 uncultured archaeon
TTGCTCCTGATGTTGCCACCGCTGCGTGTGCAGCCACACAGTTGGTAGAGAAATAGTTTGAATATGTTTGATATTGTATTTGTCCATTAATGTACCCCAACCGGCATAGTTTTTTGGATCTGGAGAGTATTTTTGAGAAAAAGTTCCTGCAAAAATCCAACAAATGTTTTTTGAGATAGTATTCATTTTTTCTAACACTCCAGATGCTAATTCCAATCCACCCATCTGTGCAAGACCACCAATGAAAAAAGCAGGGTTTGTCAAGCTTAACGAAGAATAATCAAAAATTACAGCATCAGCACAAAAAGGATGAAAATCCAAAATATCAATTAAAGATTGTTGTAAATCAACTAACATCTTATCAATTTCTATACTGTATGAATCTAAATTCAAAATTGCACCACAGTATGCAATTCGACCATCGCCTGAGCCAATATCAATTATTTCTGCACATCCAAGACTTTTTGCAAATAAAACACCAACATATGCAGACATAATCCATGTTGGAGAAAAAGGAGCATGACTTGAACCATACTGAATACTATTTAGCCAATATTTGTTAATATCACCCTCATACACAATACATGAAATATTCATAATTTTTTGTTCGTATGAATTATAGTAGATAGGATTATTTTTTGCAAACTGATGTAATAATTTGAGATGTTCATCATCAATAGGAAATAACTCTGAGGGACATGAGGGGATTACTTCTTGAACATGACTAGTTCCATCATATACTTTAGTAAATTCTTGTTTTAGATGAACAAGGTTTTTTGCAAGGTTTTCAATCATTTAGCAACCCTTGATCATATTGTTCTACAAACTCTTTAGTACTCATTTTTTGTCTTAATTCACCATAGAGTTTAGCTTCTTTTTCAACATCATCTTTTGATTTTTCTTTAGGGTTAATTGATTGTAAATGTGTGACAGTATCACGAATTGAATTTTCAAGTTTTTTCATTATTTGCAAATGTATATCAAGATCGAATTTTTTTGAAATAAATGTTTCAGTTTCTAAAATTTTTTGATGTATGAGATTCTCTGAATTTTGTTGTTTTAACATCGTAGTCATTGAAGATATGTTAATAATTTGATAATAGAGTTTTACAATTTCAGATAGAGGTAAATCAGATATAGAAATAATAGAATTTATCAAATTATGTAATTTTTCAGTTTCAATCTGAAACATCTCAAAAATTTCATCAGGAACAGACATGGAAAAAATTAAATGTTAAATTTTTAAAAATGTTCGGAAACTATGCTTCTTTTTCAGCTTTGTTGACATAGAGATAATTCATTATCACACCTGCAATAATACCACCTACAATTGGGCCAACCCAATACAGCCATTGAACCTCCCATAATCCTGCATCTCCAGAGACTAGTGCAGGAGAAAAAGATCTTGCAGGATTCATTGATGCACCAGTTAGAGGCACTCCGATTAAGTGTAACAAGAAAACCATTCCACCAATTACAGCACCATAAACACTCTTTGGAGCTTTTTTGTGTACTGCAGTCATGAAAATTACTGTAACTAGGAAGAAAGTTAAAATCATTTCAATTGCCAATCCAGACATCATACTGTTATTCAATAATTCACTTGGACCACCATGTGCACCCCAGAATACTTTTTCACCAAGATCTGGGAAGAATATCTTTAAAGAAACTGTTGCAACAATTGCACCCATTATTTGAAATAGAATATATCCAATCCCATCTTTTACTCCAATCTTTTTTGTAATCATCATTGGAATTGTTACTGCAGGATTAATGTGAGCACCTGAAACATGTCCAAATGCATAAACCATCAAAGCAATTGCACCACCATGTCCCAAAGAGATCATAATGATTGCTTCAGTAGATAGTGCACCATCGCCATAAACAACGACTGCAAGAATCACAGATAATGGACCAAAGAATACCAGTCCAAATGTAGCAATTGCTTCTGCAATCCATGCTCGTGGGTTAACCATCAAGCAAACCCAATTCAGTTTCCATATAAAAGATTCGAACTTTTCACACATGTAGAAAGTAGTCAAAAAGTAATTAATTATGTAAAATAACTTGAAAGACATATGATTTCTGAAGGAGAAGTAGTTCCAAAATTTGCAGTGAATGATGCAAATGGGAATAAAGTGAAATCCACAGATTTTAAAGGTAAAAAACATGCCATCTATTTTTATCCAAAAGATTTCACTCCAGGATGCACTACAGAAGCTGATGAATTCTCAAAGGATTACAAAAAATTTCAAAAAGAAGAGATTGAGATTGTAGGTGTCAGTCCAGATGATGTAGAATCTCATAGAAAATTTTGTGATAAAATGGGAATAAAATATCCATTATTAGCTGATGTAGATAAAGAAATCTCAAAAATGTTTGGAGTTTGGGGCAAAAAAAACTTCATGGGTAGAGAGTACATGGGAGTTATGAGAAGCACCTTTTTAGTAAATGAAAAAGGAAAAATTTTCAAAGTGTTTCCAAAGGTAAAAGCCAAAGGACATTCAAAACAAGTACTAGATGAATTTTTAAAATAAAATAAAAAGATAAAGAAAAATTAGAAACCTTTTGGAAGTGTACCTCTAGAAGATTTTGGTGCTTCTTGTGGAGGTGGTGCTTCAAATCCCTTTGGCAAAGCTCCAGCTTTTTTACTTGCTGCGGCTTTAGCTGCTGCGGCTGCTGCTTCTGCTGCTTGAGCTTCTGCTTCAGCTTTGGCCATATCGATTTTTTCTTGTTCTAATCTTTTCAAATAATCGGCTTCATAATCTTGTAGTTCTTCTTGTTTTGATTTTCCACTTTCAGTAGATGTTGACTGTGTTTGTTCCATTCCCTTTGGAAGTGTACCCTTTGATTTTGCAGGTTCTGGAGCAATTTCAGTTGTT
>CALBNQ010000122.1 GCA_937896495.1 uncultured archaeon
ATCTCCGACTGGACCTAGATCTGGATGTTTACTGGCTTGTTCTAGTTTTTCTAATTTAGCTAAAATTACGCCTAATTGATGTTGATATTTTAATAATAATTTGTCTTTTTGAATTTTAGAAAATTCTGAATCTGTTTGATACAATCTTGAAATTGTTTTTGTTAGAATATCTTTTTCTATTCTAAGAGAATTAATTTGATTTTTAATGTGCGAACTTGCTCCTAAACTAAGTAATTGATTTTTTTCTTTTGGTATTTTACGTACAGCCGCTGCTGTTGCTACACCAGCTAATGAACTAAGGAGAATAACAATTTCTTGCATCTATGTATACCATTTAATCCAGGAATACTTTCTACGTTTAGCCTCTGGAAATCCACAGCTTGCACATTGATGGTGACGTTTGTGAAGTGAGTTTTTACCACATCTTCTACATCTGATATGAACTTTTTTCTTTGTAAAACCACCCATAGAAGTTGTGCCTTTCACCATTCAGAATCACCTATTTTTGTGCTGGTGGAGGAGATATCATAACTACATTGTCCCCTCTAACTACAATGGTTCCTAGACTTTTTGAATCGCCTTCAGCAGGAATTTCTTCTGAAGAATCGAGTAGCAGGTTCATGTGTTGGTCAAATCCAAGAAGAGTACCTCTAATTGTTTTACTTCCTTTGAGTTTTATCAGAACAACTTGACTGATACTCTCATCCAATACTTTTACTGCCATATCAAGGGACATCATTAATCACTTATTGACTTGGATATTGAGGCGTTATATTAAATTTCCATTGGTAAAACTATGAACTATGCCTAGTGAGGCAAGTTTGACACTTTTTTGACAAATTTTTAACGATTTCAGATAAAATTACGTTCCCCTCTTTTTTTGTAGCTTTTGTAGGATCGCCCCAAATTCCATTTTTTGTAGCTTTTGGGAATGATTTGTTTGCTAATTTACTGATTTTTTTAATTTCTTGTAATGTCATATTGTCTGTAATGAGCCCCTTTTTAGCTGATTTCATTTTGAGATTTTTTGAAATTGCCATCATTAGTGATGTTTCTACAAATCCTGCATGATCAAACTCTCTTTTCATAAAATGCCAATATGAGAACGGAAAAACTTTGAGTTTATTTTTTGAGATTTTTTTCAATTTTACATCGATGTTGCTAATTGCTTTTTGATTTCCATGGTGACCATTAATGATGAAAATTATCTTTATGTTGTTATCTAATAATGACATACACAAATCTGTTAACACATTTCGTAAAGTTGAGTTTTTGATACTCAAATTAAAAAATGGTGCATGCTCAAATGAAACTCCTGTAGTGATTGTTGGAAGTAGTAAATATCCATTTTTTTCTGAAATTTTTTTTGCAACTTCTGATACAATATCTGAATCAGTTGAGATGGGTAAGTGTGGGCCATGTTGTTCAACTGAACCAATTGGAATAACTGCAATCTGTTTTTTCTTTTTGATTGATTGTCTTAAAATAGGATCAAATTGAGTCTTGATATCTGTCATTAATTTCACTTTGATTTGATGTGAACTTTTCTCCAACGAACTTCCAGTTTATTTTCCAAATGCATTTTTGTTGCTTTAAGTAATGTTTCAGCTTCTAATTTTTGTCCTTTTGATTTTATTTGTTCTAATGTATCGTTTGGATTCACTTTGAAAGAATCTTGGAAAATAATTGGTCCTTGATCTAAATTCTCTGTAACGTAATGAGATGTAACACCTACAATTTTTGTTCCTCTTTCATAAGCTTGTGCATATGCTAATGCACCAGGAAATGCTGGTAATAACGATGGATGAATGTTAATAATTCTATTTGGATATCTCCATACAAAATTAGGAGAAAGAATTCTCATGTATCTTGCAAGGGAAATTAAATCTATATTGTATTTTTTACAAATATCTATAATCTTGTCTTCAGCTTTTGATTGACTTTTTTCTTCAACTGTAACAAATGGTATATTTACTTTTTTTGCTAATGGTGCTAATGTTTTTTCAGTACCAATTATTACAGAAATTTTTCCCTTTAGTGATTTTGCATTTTTTAGAATAACTTCTAGACACAATGGTTCTTTTGTAACAAATACTGCAATATTTTTTTCTGAATTTGTTTCATGATGTGTACTTACATCCATCTTTTCTTTTTTTGCCAATTTTTGAATTTCTGAATCAAATTTTTTGATATCTACATTTTTTGAAAAAGAAACTTCTAGATACATACCAAAAAGACCTTTGATTACATTTTGATTTACTTGTTCTATGTTTCCCCCTTTTGAAAATGCAAAATTAGTAAATGCGGCAACAATACCTTCTTTATCTTTACCAACTACTGTGATTCCAACCACTGTCTTTCTCATGACTTTGTTTATTGCATTTTTTCTCATTATTAATCATTCACAGAAATCAACATGGTGCGGGAGGTGGGATTTGAACCCACGAACTCCTGAGAGATAGGGTCCTAAACCCTACGCCTTTGACCAGGCTGGGCGACTCCCGCAACGAATTTGCCATTAAACACAAATTTATCTATTATTAGCTTGTAATATGGCAAAATTTTTTGGAACAAATGGAATTCGTGGAATTTTTGATGATGATCTCACTTTAGAGTTTATTCATGATATGACTTTGGCTATTGGTACATATTTTGAAAATGGACCTATCTTGATTGGATATGATGGTAGGGATTCCAGCCCTATAATTTGTAAAGTTATTAGCTCTGCATTAAATTCTATAGGAATTGATTGTAATGTGGCAGGAATTGTTCCTACCCCGTGTCTAGAGTTTGCAGTAAAAACGTTAGGATATAATGGTGGAATAATGATTACTGCATCTCACAACCCCTCACAATACAATGGAATAAAACCTGCGGCAAATGATGGTGTTGAAATTTCTCGAAAAGATGAATTGATCATTGAAAAAATTTATTCAGAAAAAACTTGGAAAAAAACTTCTAAAAATTTAGGTATTACAGGAAAAGAAATTCATGCAATTGATGTTTATCTACAGGGGATTATTACTCAAATTGATTCCAAACTTATAGAATCAAAAAATTTTAAAGTTGTTTTAGATTTGGGTAATGGTGCACAGGCTGTCAGTGCCCCATCTTTTTCTAAAATATTACACTGCAAAACATTCCTTGTGAATCAAAATATTGATGGATCTTTCCCAGGACGTGGTTCTGAACCCACACCACAAAATCTCTCAGAACTTTCAGAATCTGTAATTAAAAATAATGCTGATGTAGGAATTGCATTTGATGGTGATGGTGATAGAAGTATTTTTTGTGACGATAAAGGAAATATTTTAACTGGTGATAAATCCGCTCTTGTATTAATTAGACATATTTTAAAGAAAAATCCAAATTCGTTAATTGTTACATGTTTGAATTCAGGTTCTAATACTGAAGTATTGGCAAATGAATTTAATTCAACAGTTATTCGAACTAAAGTTGGAAGCGTTGAAGTTTCAAGAAAAATGGTTTCTACTGACGCATTAATTGGATTTGAAGAAAATGGTGGATTCATGTATGGACTACATAATCAGGTAAGAGATGGATGTATGACTTTAGCATTAATGCTTGATCTTTTAGCTACTTCTAATTGTACATTATCTGAAAATATTGAAAATTTACCTCATTCTTTTACCACAAAAGATAAGATATCTTGTTCTCCTGAAAATGTTTTGAAATTAATTTCATCGCTGAAAAAAGAATTTCCAAATTCTGATACAACTGATGGAATTAAAATTTCAATAGATCGTAAAAATTGGATCATGATCAGACCAAGTGGAACAGAACCAATCATTAGAATCTATGCCGAATCTGAAAGTCAAGAGAAATTAGATGATTTAATGTCTGAATACACACAAAAAGTTAATTCGATTATTTCCCGATAACACTTTTAAAACCAAACGATGGGTTTTAGAGAATGGAGAATGAACCCCAAGGGTGACGAAGTATGGGAAAATCATATTATGTTAAATTTGAAACACCAGAGGACCTTGTTAGTCCAATTTTAGAAGCTGTTAGAGTTTCATCTACTAGTGGAAAAGTCAAAAAAGGGACAAATGAGGCAACAAAGGCAATTGAACGTGGTACAAGTAAACTAATTGTTATTGCTGAAGATGTAGAACCACCTGAGGTAGTAGCACATCTTCCAATTCTATGTGAGGAACAAGGAGCAGCATATGCATTTGTGCCAAGTAAGCAAGAGTTGGGTAATTCCTTAGGCATTGATATTACTTCTGCCGCTGCAGCAATTTTGGATGCTGGTGATGCACAACACATTATTGATCAAGTTGTGTCAACCATTGCTAAAATTAAAGGCGGTAAGACTGAAGAATGAGCACTACAACTGATGAAGTAGTTCACTCTGAAATTATTCAAATTGTTGGACGAACTGGTATTGCTGGTGAAGTTATTCAAGTTAGAGTTAAAGTGCTTACTGGAAAAGATAAAGGTAGAATTCTTACTCGAAACGTAAAAGGTTCTGTTAGAATGGGTGAAATTCTAATGTTAAGAGAAACAGAGAGAGAAGCAAAGAAAATCAAATAGGTGAATTGAATGAGTCTTTTAGTTAAACCATGTAATTTTTGTAATAGACCAGTTGCTAAAGGTTCTGGTACAATGCTTGCAAAAAATGATGGAACTGTTTTATGGTTTTGTTCTGCAAAGTGCAAGAAAAATGCTCTAGTGTTAAAACGTGATCCAAGAAAATTCAAATGGACTAAGAAATACGTTAAAGGCGGAATTAGAAAGAACTAAAATTGACTGAACAATCTCTTTTTATTGTAAAACCTGATGCTGTTTCTAGAAATTTAGTTGGTGAAGTTGTTTCAAGATTTGAAAGAAAGGGATTCAAACTTTTAAAATTAAAAATGTTCACGTTTACTCAAATACAAGCAGAAAACTTCTATGGTGTTCATAAAGACAAACCATTTTTTGGTGAACTAACTTCCTTTATTACATCAGGACCTGTTGTTGCTGCAATTATTGAAGGAAATAATGCAATTGCTACTACTAGAATAATGATTGGCGCAACAAAATCATTTGAAGCAGTTCCAGGTTCTATTAGAGGTGACTTTGGATTAGGATTTAGTGAAAATATTATTCACGCATCAGATTCACAAGAAAGTTTTGATCACGAATCGAGGGTAGCATTTGAGTGATCTGATTTGCAAATTCGTCAGCCCATAGTGGCAGTTCTTGGTCACGTAGACTCTGGAAAAACATCTTTACTGGATAGAATTCGTGGTACTGGTGTTCAAGGCAGAGAAGCAGGTGGAATTACCCAACATATTGGTGCAAGTTTTCTTCCAACTGAAACAATCAAAGAAACATGTGGTATATTATACAAAAAACTTGAACAAGCAGAAAACCAAGTCCCTGGTCTTTTAGTAATAGACACTCCTGGACACGAAGTTTTTACAAATCTCCGATCTCGTGGAGGCTCTGCAGCAGATATTGCAATTTTAGTTGTTGATGTAAATCGTGGTTTTCAACCGCAAACAAATGAAAGTTTGAAAATTTTACAAAGTAGAAAAGTTCCATTTGTAATTGCATTAAACAAATGTGATCAAATTTCTGGGTGGAGAAAATCAGAAACTCAGTTTATTTCACAAGCAATCAAAGAACAGGATACCTCGATTCAAACTGATCTTGATCAAAAAATCTATGATGTAGTTGGAACATTATCTATTTTAGGTTATAAATCTGAAGCATTTTTTCGTGTACAAGATTTTAAATCGGAGATTGCAATAGTTCCAATTTCTGCTCGTTCTGGAGTAGGGATTCCTGAATTGCTTTCTGTATTGGTTGGATTGACACAACAATATCTCCAAAAAAGACTAGATCAAGAAGAAAAAGATCCACGTGGAATTGTTTTAGAAGTTAAAGATGAAATTGGATTAGGACAAACTGCAAATGTCATTCTGATAGATGGCTCAATTAAAAAAGATGATACTATTGTTGTTGCAAAACGCGATTCAGTCATTGTAACAAAACCAAAAGCATTACTATTGCCAAAACCCCTTGATGAAATGCGTGATCCTAGGGATAAATTCAAACCTGCATCTCAAATAGATGCAGCAGCTGGTCTCAAAATTGCATCTCCAGATCTTGAAGGAGTTTTGCCTGGAAGTACACTTTATGTAGCAAAAAATGATGATGATATTAAAAAATATACTCAGTTAATTGAGTCTGAAATGAAATCCGTTTTTGTAGATACTGAAACTAATGGTGTTATTTTAAAATGTGATACTATAGGCTCACTTGAAGCAATTATTGAGATGCTAAAACGTTCACAAGTCCCTGTTGCAAAAGCTGACATTGGTCATGTAAACAGACGAGATATAATTGAAGCCAAAGCAATCAAAGAAAAAGATAGGCATCTTGGAATTGTTTTAGCATTTAACGTAAAAATATTACCTGATGCAAAAGAAGAATCTGAAATAAATCACATTAAAGTTTTTGAGGATAAAGTAATTTACAGTTTAATTGATAATTATAATTCTTGGGTTGATGAAGACAGTGCAAATGAAGAAGATGCAATCTTTTCTGAACTAACTCCAATTTCAAAATTTACTTTTCTTAAAGGAATGGTATTTAGAAATAACAATCCTGCAGTGTTTGGTATTCGTATTGATGTGGGAAATCTAAAACACAAAATACCATTTATGAATATGACTGGTAGAAAAGTGGGAAATATTCATCAACTTCAATTAGATAAAAAAACCGTTAGTTCTGCAAAAACTGGTGATGAAGTTGCATGTTCTGTACAAGATGTTACTATTGGAAGACAATTGTTTGAAGAAGAAGAATTCTACACATTTCCTCCCTCACATGAAGCAAAATTAATTTTAAAAAAATTTATGCATAAATTAAATTCTGAGGAACTAAAAGTTTTCAACGATATTGTTAGAATTCAAAGAGAAAAAGAACCTGTATACGGCTATTAATTAGAATGTTTTTTACAAATCATATTAATTCCAGGAGCTCCTACTGCGCCCATCATTTTATCTACAATTTGTCCTGATTTGAACATGATAAATGTTGGAATGGATTGAACTGCATATTTCATTGAGATATTTTGATTATTATCTACATTCACTCTTGCAAATTTTATGTTTGGAAATTCTTTTGACACACTTTCAAAAATTGGATGCATTGATTTACATGGACCGCACCATTCAGCCCAAAAATCAACTAAAGTTAGATTGTTTGTAGATATTGTTTGTTCAAAATTTGAATCATTCAGATCTATTATTCCAGGCTCCATTTTTGGTTGATTTTGTTGTTTTAACATTTCTTCTAATTTTCTTTGTTTAATTTTTACAATTTCTGGATCGTCTGACAATGAATTTCAAAAATTGCATCTATTAAAAAATCTATGTTGAATCTTGCTCATCTTTGGATTTTACTGGAATCGATTCATATCTTCTAGATTTGCAGATAGGACATTGATCAATGTATTTAGTGAAACTAACAGAAGTATATGCAATTCCACATTCTCCACAAATTCTAAGATTTCTACCTAGTTTTCCCAT
>CALBNQ010000123.1 GCA_937896495.1 uncultured archaeon
TGATGTAAGTAAAAACTGGCGTGTAGTATTTAAATTCCAAGATGGCAACGCATATGTTGTCGATTATGAGGACTATCACTAATGAGCATGCATAATCCCCCACATCCAGGAGAATTCATCAAAGAAATTTATCTCAAACCGTTCAAGCTCAGTTACCGTAGTGTTGCACTCAAGCTAAAAGTCTCCCCCTCAACATTTTTACGTTTGATAAAGGGCCAAACCAACATAAGCCCAGAAATGGCACTACGCCTATCTAAAGGCCTTGGACGTTCACCGGAAAGTTGGCTAGCTATGCAAGACAACTTCAATCTTTGGCATGCAAAACAGTCAATAAACCTTGATGAAATTGAACCTATTGCTATTCCAGCTTAAGTCCAGGCGCTAACCAGGCGTTCAACGCGGAACGCTTGAGGTTTGGCGTTTGGGGGACCGATTTTTCATCAATCATTACCGGTGGCCTTGCTGCGTGGGGCCAGCGTCCGGTTAACTTAGCGTTATGCAACTAGACTATTGGGTCATTTTACACTTTTTTTAAAATAATTTTTAAAAAAACAAATTGCATCAAAGAACTTGATTTGTCAAAAAAATAAATTCTATCAAAATATTTTCTTCTCAATCGTAATGGATTATATGAAAATAGGCACAGAAAACACTGAAAAAATTGTGAAACCCATGTTAAAACGTTATATAATCTAATCATTTTAAATAACAAATTGAGCACGTTTTCTGTATCAAAAAAGCAATTAATTTTAGAAATTCAAGAAAAAGCAAAAATTCCTTGTGATCTTAAACGCCATCTTTCTCCTAGAACTGTTGGAACAATTATGAGATCTATTCCTTTAGAAGGACATGCTCATCTATTAGGACAGAGTATTGTTTACTTTGAAACAAATGTTGATTCTGGAACCGAACGTGCAAGAACCGAATTTAAAAAAGGTGATGTTGCTTTTTTACCTTCTACTGGAAGTGTTTGTTTTTTCATTAAAGATGCTGTTTTTGGAAAACCTTTGACCCCTATTGGAAAACTAGGAAATAACATTGATGCGTTAAATGATATTAAATCTGGTGATGTTTTACGTCTCTATGAAGATGTTGATTGATACAAGTGATGTCCTGAATAACCGCCAACTCTCTTTACAACACCTTTCTTTAATGATTCTATAAGAAATGCATTTGCTGCTGAAATTTTAACACCCATTTGTCTTGCCATATCTTGTACTGTGATAACCTTGGAGTTTTCAATAATTCTCATTGCTTGTTTTTCATCAACTTTTACTGTGATCTCAGCTTTTCTTGGACCTCCTTCACCTTTGTCTTTCTTACTTTTCTTAGAGTCTTTTGGTGATTTGTTTGTAGTTGGTTTTCCTCCGGCCATAAAATGAGAAAAAAATATTCCTCTTATAAACGATGAACCTATTGTTTTTTGTATTTTGAATTTGGGTTAGTGATGATTTTTCAAATATAAATAACATCTTGGTTTCCTATCATTATGGGAATAATTTCAAAAGGCGCAAAATGTAATGTTGAGAGCTGTGATCAAGATGGCGCTCGTTCATTAAACACTACAAAAGTTGAAAATGCCGGTCTTAGGGTAACTGCAGCTGGTAAAAAATCTGTTCTATGTAAAGAACATTACAAAGAATACAAAAAGGAATCAAAAGATGATCGAGACCTTGAACGTGCTAGATTTGACAAGTTTTAGTTCTTCTTTTTTGATTTTTTAATTTTGTTTGCTGGATTTTTCATATAATCTTCTTTTAATTCATTATACAATTTACCAATTTTCTTGTACAGTCTTTTTGGTTTCCTTGTTTTTTGATTACTTAAAACATACAATGCAAGAATTGGAAATGCAATTGTTGCATCTGCGTAAACTGTAACCATTCCATTATGTGCATCTTGAACTTTCCCCCAACTTTTCCCTTCTTGTAATGTGGCCCCTGACAATCCTCCCGTATCTGGTCTTGCATCTGTAATCTGAATCACATAATCTTGCCCTCCATCATTTCTTCTTAGAATTTGATCTAATAGTGGTCCTGTCTGTTGAGCTGTATTCTTTGGTACTCCTCCACCTAATTCTAAAATTCCTGATTTTTTTGAACCATACAGAATTGCTGCTTGTTCTATTATCTCTCTTACAAAATCTAAATTGTATGTCTTACCTGCTAGTCTATGAACTGCTAGGTTTAATGCAAGTGATGAATCTTTTATTGTCGATACATACACTGGAACATCATAGTCATATGCAGTTGTAATGAAACTTTTTTCAGGATGTTTTGAATGCTCTTTACTCATCTTACCCATTACATTACAAAATTCTGCAGTTGTAAATGACTTGTCAGAAAAACTTTCACCAAACATTTTTTGAATAACTTGATCTTCAGCTTCTAGTGTTTCATAAAATTTAATGTAAATATCTCTAATCCTAACAATTTCATTTTCATATAATTTCATATCATCTACATTGAAACTACCTTGTTTTACAGGCAACCCCCATGCAAAATGATCTTCATGGTACACATTAGCACCTGTTGCAATTATCCAATCCACAAACCCTCTTTCAATTAACGTTTTAATGATTCCACCAAATCCCACTGGCGTTAAAGCTCCTGAAACTGTAAGACAAATTGTTGCATCTTCTTTGATCATTTTTGCATATAGTTTTGCAGCATCACCTAATTGTCTCCCATTAAATCCTGAACTTGCAAACACATTGACTAAATCCTCAATGGTCATTTTTTCATCTAATTTTATGTGTGGAATATCTTTACCATGAAATTTGTGCGGGTCCACAACAAAAATGATCTTTTACCGTAAATAATACTTGCGTACTTTG
This sequence comes from uncultured archaeon, assembly GCA_937896495.1. Taxonomy (GTDB): domain Archaea; phylum Thermoproteota; class Nitrososphaeria; order Nitrososphaerales; family Nitrosopumilaceae; genus Nitrosopumilus. Next base: position 2,837 of record CALBNQ010000123.1, read on the forward strand.
AAATTTTAAATAAAATATTCTTTAATTAGGAATATCATAAAATCTCTATCATATGGATATTGTTGATTTACATAACCCGCAACGAGTAAACAAAACTCCTGATGATGTCAAAGTTTTATTTTCTTCTGGTAATTTTACTCAAGATGAATTTAAAATATCTCATGTAGAATTACGATACTATCATGAAAGAACTGATGAGAAATTAGGCAATTACTCTTTGATTACATCTTTTGTTGAAACTGACAAAGGAACAGTTGAGATGATTTATGATGAAGGATTTCGTGGTGATGATTCTCTAAATAGAGCAGCAAATTTTCTTACATCCAATCTTGGAATTTCTGGTTTGATTTTACGTTCAATTATATCGTTACGTGGAAATAAATAAAATCCATCTTTTAATTTTAGTACCTTTTTTTGTATATTTTTTACTAGTCATCTAAAATATCTTGCAAGTGCGGATATTCATCTACCCAAAATTTTTGATTTACACATTCCCACTCGTATAGTGTAAATGATTGATTTTTTGATTCAGAATAATTATCATTTAATTTTGTAATTTGGTTTTTAATATTTTCAATCTCCCCCTGTTGTTCTGATAAATACCTTAAACGATGTTCAGCTTCTAGGATTTTTTCTTCCATCTTCACTTCAAAATATGATTGAGGTTTTGCGTCCATGCATGAATATTTTATTATTTCATCATATTGTAATTGCAATTCCTTGACTTTTTGTTGATCTAATTCAAATTCATTAAAGATTACTTTAGCATCTGTATTTTCTTCTGTTGATTTTGAATCATCAGTTGCAATAACTGCAAAAATCACCCCTATACAACTAATAATTACAAATCCTAGGAGCATATTTTTATTCATTGACTTTGATAATTAATTTCTCAACTTAAGGCTTTTCAAGACAATTTTCCACTTTTTCAATATTTTGACAAACTAATAGTTCATAAGTAAAACTATCCCGCGTGTACATATGCGAATACTGCAACTACATTGTGATAGCATAGAGTACACTCCAACAAAAAAGGAGATCAAATCAGCTGAGGATATAGAAAATCCACAAACACAAAGACTAGAAGAACTAGTTGTTGTTTTTGTGGCAATTGAAGATGGTGATGATTCATCTGTTGCACAAAACGCTATTACTCAAATTAAAAATTCCATGGAAAAAATTGGATGTAAAAAATTGCTCTTATATCCATATGCTCATCTTAGTTCAAACTTGGCAAAACCTTCAACTGCCATGTCTTTGCTCAAAGAGATGGAATCTGGTGCTTCTGAACTTGAAGTATCCCACTCTCCATTTGGTTGGACAAAGTCTTACAAACTTCAGGTAAAAGGTCATCCTTTAGCTGAGAGTTCTAAAGTTGTAACAAAGGACTCTGAATCAAAAGATACAGAAATTACTTCTGATGCATTAAAGGGTGAATCTACCATCCGTTCATACTGGAAGATATTGTCCCCTGATGGAACATTAACAAATATTGGTGATTTTGATTTTTCAAATCATAAAAAATTAGAAATTTTGGCAAAATATGAATCTGCAAAAAGCCGTGCAGTTGATCAACCTCCACCACATGTGGCATTAATGAAGAAATTAGGAATTGCAGATTATGAACCTGCATCTGATTCAGGCAACATGAGATTTTTCCCTAATGGCAGATTAATCAAATCTTTGATTGAGCGATATGTAACTGATAGAGTAAAGGAGTATGGAGGTTATGAAGTTGAAACTCCAATCATGTATGATTCAGAACATCCAAGTATGGTCAGTTACTTTAATCGATTCCCTGCAAGACAATACAATATTGATTCTGAAGGAAAGAAACTGTTTTTACGATTTGCAGCTTGTTTTGGTCAATTTTTGATGGCAAATCATTTCCAATTATCTTACAAAAATTTACCATACAAACTCTATGAACTAACAAGGTATAGTTTTCGTCGTGAGCAATCCGGTGAATTAGTTGGGTTACGTCGTCTTAGAGCATTTACTATGCCTGATTGTCATGCATTTTGCAAAGATATTCCTCAAGCCGTAGATGAAATCAAAGTCAGATTTGACTTGTCTCAAAGTGTTTTACGTGAATTGGGAATTGAAGAATCTGATTATGAAATGGCAATTAGATTTACTGAGGATTTTTACAATGGAAATAAATCCTCAATTGAAGAATTAGTAAAAAAACATGGACGACCTGTACTTGTTGAAATGTGGAAGGAAAAGTTTTTTTATTTTGTATTGAAATGGGAATTTAATTTTATTGATAATTTGGGAAAAGCATCTGCATTATCCACTGATCAAATTGATGTTGAAAATGGAGATAGATATGGTATAGAATTCATTGATGAAAACAATAGTGCACAACATCCAATTATTTTACATAATTCTCCTAGCGGTGCAATTGAGCGAATCATATATGCATTATTGGAAAAAGCTGCTAAAGATTCCAAAGAAGGAAGAAAAGCACAACTCCCATTATGGCTTGCCCCAACACAAATCAGAATCATCCCATTAAATGAAGAATTTTATGATTTCTGTGAAAAATTAACTGATCGATTATCTGCAAATAATATCCGTGTAGATATTGATGATCGAAACGGAAGCATTGGTAAGAGAATTCGCGATGCTGAAAAAGAATGGATTCAATACATTTTGGTAATAGGTGAAAAAGAAGCAAACTCTGAAAATCTAAGTGTGCGAGATAGACAAACAGGAAACGTCAAAGAAATTTCTTTTGATGATTTTTTGACTGAAATTAATAATCAAACAAAAGAAAAGCCTTTCACTGGTTTGAATATGCCTAAACATCTCTCAAAGAGACCACAACTAATGGTGTAGTGTTATGAGTTTTCTTGATTTGTACATGAACAAAAACCCTTTAATCACTTCATCCGATGATGGCTCAGATCCTGTTGCAACTGTATTTGGAATTCCTTTTGATGCAACACACTCTTACAAACCAGGATGTAGATTTGGTGCAGATGCAATACGTGATTCATTTAACAACATTGAGGTTTTTCATCCTGAACTCAAAGTGGATTTAGAAACTGCAAATATTGAAGATTTAGGAAATACACGTCACACAGTTGTAGCCTCTGAAATGATTGACATGGTAAAAAAAATCACCACCGAACTTGTTGCAAAACAAAAACAACTTTTCATTTTAGGTGGAGAACATTCCATCACATATGGAACATATCCAAGTTTTCCTAAAGAGACTGGTTATGTCGTATTTGATGCTCATTATGATTTGAGAGATGAGTTTGCAGACATTAAACTAAGTCATGCCTCCTATTTGAGAAGAATTGTTGAAGAACGTGGCTCTGATAATATTTTACATGTTGGAGCTCGTGCATTTGTTGCAGAAGAATTAGAATTTTTACAAGAACATAACATCAAAACAATCACTGATAAAGAAATTCGTGATGGTAAAGGTCCTCAATTACTAAAAGATCATGTATCTTCTTTTAATTCAATTTATTCTAGTTTTGATCTTGATGTTTTAGATCCTGCATTTGCCCCTGGTGTTGGAAATCCAGAAGCTGTTGGAATCACATCTCGTGAATTATTTGACATGATCACATCATTTAGTGATACAAAAGTTACAGGTGTCGATATTGTTGAATTAAATCCATACCATGATAATGGTGCTACATCATCTCTTGCTGCAAAAATTATGTCTACTCTGATTGCAATTAATTTATCTCAAAACTAATCTAATTGATAACTCTCTAATGTACTATCATAACTGGGCATTTTGCCAATTCTGATATTTTCCTACTAGTACTTCCAAGTGCTTTTATTTTTTCAATTCCTTTTAGTCCTTGACTTCCTATCACTATCAAATCTATTTTTCTTGCTTTGGAATATTCTAAAATTGCTTCAATTGGGTTTTCTTTAATCACATGATGATGCATTTTATTTTTTTTATCTTCGTTGGCATGTGCAATTTTTACAAGTCTCTTTTTTTCACCAATTACTTCTGATTTTATAAATCTGTGAATTGTATCTCTTACTTTGTAATCATCTTCCAATTCAGCTAAAATTGCTCCATGAAGATATTCATGTTCATCTACTACGTTAAGCAAAAATATTTTTGCATCTTCTCTTTTTGCAATTTCTTTGGCATATTCCAATGCTTTTTTTGAAAACTTTGAATCATCATATGGGACCAGAATCTTTTCAATTGCATAATTCACCATAATCTACTTCCTATGTGCATATTGACACATACTATTTTTTCAAGAATTATGAACTTAAAGATATTGAAGTTTTCCTTCTTTGAATTATCTCTATTAATTTGATTATTGAAACATCTAACTTTTTGATTTTTTTTTAAATTTGGAGTGTAATCCCTTCTGTTCACTTTATTAGATGGTTTTCTGAGAAATATTTTGTGCTTAACAATCTTCGAGATACTCTAAAACCTGCTCTTGAAAAAATGGGCAGAGGGTTTGCAGCAACTGGACTATCTCCGAACTTTTGGACTGCAGTAGGTCTTGGATTTGCATTGTTATCAGCTGTAGTTTATGGAATGGGAGTTGAATTTGGATTAATTATTGGTGGTGTGTTACTTTTGGTTTCAGGATTCTTTGATATGGTTGATGGACAAGTTGCACGAGTTACTGGAAAAACTTCCAAAAAGGGATCATACCTTGATTCAATGTTTGACAAAATTGCAGAAGTTGCAATATTTTTGGGAATCTTAGTTGGTGGATATGCTGAACCTTACTTGGTATTTCTTGCAATCACTCTATCCTTACTGGTAAGTTATGCTAGAGCAAAATCAGACATCATAAATGTAAAACTACAAGGAATTGGAATTGGTGAACGTGCAGAACGACTATTGGTAATTGCGATAATTGGAATTATTGGATTTATGGATTATGCAGTAATCATAGTTGTAATAATTGCCGGAATAACTCTAATTCAAAGAATGATTGTAACTACAAAAAACATTAAAGAAGACTAGCGTAGTTTTCCACGTTTTCTTCTGTTATCAGCAGATCTAATTTTTAGAATTTTGAAATGAATTGCACATGAAATACAGTAATGTTTTAGAACTGTTGGTGATGCAATGTATGCGCCTTGTGCACGTAATTCTTTTGCCAAAGTATGTTCAACCAAATTTAATTTGGATGTGACTTTTTTTGCTTTGTCTTTAGGAACTGTTTGTCCGCAGTTTGTACATTGTACAACACCTGAAGAACCTTTTCCTCCTTTGGTACGTCCTCTACTTGCACGTTTAAGTGGCATGAAAGTACCATCTCCTGCCTACTTATATTCTTGCGGATAATCTGCAAACTTGAGCCTATTTTTTACCAAAAATTACTTCATCTTTTAATTCTAGATCGTCATATTACAAGTGATTAGTAATGCGCGGTCTATGTCACATTTGTTACTCTTCTGGAGTTGATGTCTTTACTTCCCATGGTGATATTCTTTGTAAATCATGTATGGACAAAAAAGCAAATAACTAAATCCGTTACCCTCTGAATTAATAGAAATGAAATTAGCGATATTTGCTCATTGTGCAGTTGATACCATAACTCTTGATGGTACTAATTATGAACAGATTGGTGGTTCTGCATGTTACTGTGGTATCACTGCTAGGCAGTTCAAATTTGATGTTGATTTATTTACAAAATTTGGTTCTAATTTTCCAACACAATATCTCTTGGAAAATAAAATAAATTTCATAAATTCTGAATCTCAAAAAGATACTACAAAATTTGCCATATCCATTAATGGTTCTGATAGAACACTAAAACTAGAAAACCAATGTGATCCAATTGATTACAGTGAAGTAGATGCAGATGGCCATCTTGTAAGTCCAATTTACCATGAAATCACTAGCGAGACTCTAAAAAATATTAAAAAAGATTCCAATTTTTTGTTCGTTGATCCTCAAGGATTCTTGAGAAGGACTGATTCCCAAAACAATGTATTTTTGGAAAAGACTGATCTTGATCTTTCTGATGTAACTGCAATTAAAGTAAATCCTGAAGAAGCACAACATCTAGTCTCTGGAACTCATGATGAGATGATGGTTGCATTACAGAAAAAAGGGGTACAATACGTCATCATGACAAACAAAACTGAGGTGTCTCTTTTAGTTAAAGATAAAGTCTATTCCATCACTTTACCCAATAAACAAATTCATGACACTACAGGAATTGGAGATATCTTTTGTTCCACATTTTGTTGTACCATGCTTAAAGAAAAAGACTTTTTGTGGGCACTGTGTTTTGCAGGAGGGGCTGCACAAGCTGCACTTGATTCAAAAAATCTTGGACTGCAAAAAATTCCTAAAAAAGGAACGGTTCAAAACAATGCTTCATACTTTTACAATTTGGTAAAATTCCGTGACTTGTAGTTATTTGAAATATTTTAAATTATTTTAAAATAAATAAAAAGTCAATACTGTGCCAACTACCATTACAGATACTGCTAATCCTATTATGAGTATTTTTGATTTAATTGATTTCTTACTAAATTCCCTTACATGTCCACATTTTGAACATTCTAACTGTCCTTCTTGAAATTTGTAATTGTGTTGGCAACTCATTAATCATGAACTTGTAATCTTGGTTATAAAATAATTTAATTGATTTATTTTGGTTATTTTCCGTTTCCTCTTGTATTTCTTAAATATTATAATATCTCAGAAAAGTTATGAGCAGTGAAACACTTGATTCTTCTTCAATCGTAGAAGACATTATGAGTAAGACACTCATTTCTGTGAATCCTTCAACTACTGTTCTACAAATTGCAAAAATGATGGAACAAGGCGGGATTGGTGCAGTACTCGTAAAAGAAAATGACACCCATGTTGGAATAGTTACTGATAGAGATTTTGCAACTAAAATTGCTGCAAATGGTCTACCTTTTGATACACCAGCTGAAAAAGTGATGTCTTCACCTCTTGTAACCATTATTCACACTGAATCTATATCTGATGCATCAAAAGTAATGAGTAGCAAAAAAATTAGAAAACTTGCTGTAACTAACAATGGAATCATTGTTGGAATCATTACCTCTACTGATATTGTAAACCATTTTTCTCAAACTTAGATTTTGAACCTCTTTGTTCTAATTACCGCTCCTTTTCACATATGATTTTTTGATGTAAATTTTCGAAAAAATTCTTTTTATTGGACCAATTGACTTTTTCATCTGTGCAAATAGGCATTTACAGTTCACAATCAACAGCAATTGCGGCAAAAATCATCAAAAAAATACTTGATGATTCAGACATTGAGTCTTTTTCTGTAACAAAATCCAAAGGAAAGATTGCTGATTGTGTAATTGTGTTAGGTGGTGATAAGGGAGTTCGAAATTATTTTCATAGAACCTTTGATGCAACAATACCTATTTTGGGTATTAGTGAAGGTGAATCCAGTGGATTTTTAGCTCAAATTGATCTAAAAGAATTTGGCTCATTTGTCAATGTATTAAAAAAACAAAAGTACACCGTTGAAAATGTTCCTCGTCTTGGTGTAAAAATTGATGGACGTAATGTCTATCCTGTACTAAATGATGTTGCAGTGTTTTCATCAAAAAGTGCAATACTCATGGAACACTCACTTCGTGTAAATGGCGAAGAAGTATGGCATGATAATGGTGATGGCATAATTGTGTCTACCCCTATGGGTTCATCTGCATATTCCATGTCAGCTGGAGGTCCTATACTATTTCCAGATTCTGCAGTATTTGAAATTATTTCTGTAAATTCTTTGGATGTAACTAGGCGACCAATCATTGTATCCAATGACAGTTCAATAGAAATTGATGATATCTCAGCTAGACTGCATTGTGAAGTTGTGCTAGATGGGTTAGATAGATACAAAGTTGAAAAAATTGTTGAATGTACTCAATTCTCTCCTCCTGCAAAAATCATTCGTCTCAAAAAAGACTCCACTGCAATTTCTGCACTTGCAAAAAAAGTTCATTTGGCTGAAGAATTACTTAGTATGCCTCCAAGCTCTAAATTGATTCTAAAAACTCTAGAGTATGAAGGCGTCATGACGCAAAAGGATTTGGCAAACAAAACTTTACTTCCTAACAGAACTGTTCGATTGGCATTAACTCATTTACTCAAAAAAGGATATGTGAAAAAGAAAGTTTCAATTCGTGATGCTAGACAAAAAATTTATGAAATTTCTAAAATCAAGTAATTGGTGTAAAACGTCATAATATCAAATTTTACAACAAATATGTCACATTCATCGTCAAATGTATCAAATACATCATCAAATAATTTTGTTGTCTGTACTAGTTAAATTTACGCACGATTTAGAGTTGGAATTAAAAAATTTGATTTGATGAAACATTTGATAGATTTGATGAAACATTTGATAGATTTGATGAAACATTTGATGATGATACGTTTTAAATTTTATTTAGTTTGCTGCAGCCTTGATAAATGACATAAATACATTTTCTGGAAATCCTGGTCTGCTGTTAAATTCTGGATGAAATTGTACTCCTAGATAGAATTTGTGTGTAGGAATTTCAAGTATTTCCATTCTCTTTCCGCCATCACTATCTGCTGAAAAAATTAATCCGTTTTTCTCAAATTCTGGAATGTATTGTTTATTAATTTCATATCTGTGCCTGTGACGCTTACTAATTACATTAGAATTGTAAATTTTCTGTGCATTTGTTCCCTCTTTAATTTGGACATCATTTGCTCCCAATCTTAATGAGCCTCCCATGTTTGACACATCTTTTTGTTCTGGGAGTAAATCCACAATTGGATTTTGTGTATCTGGTTTAATTTCAGTAGAATTACTATCTTCTAATTTTAACACATTTCGTCCAAATGCAACAGCTGCTAGTTGGAATCCAAAACAAATTCCAAGATATGGTATATTATTTTCACGTGCATAGTTT
>CALBNQ010000124.1 GCA_937896495.1 uncultured archaeon
GCTTTAGTGATCTTTGCATTTTTTGAATCTTGCTTACTTATGCGTAATTGTTTGGTTTTTTTTCCGTTGAATTTTTGTTCGTATTTTTTGACAGCAGAATCACCATTCTTTCGGACATCATTCAGGATTGATTGTACAATTTTTCTATCCTTTTGTGAGGTTTTTTGACGTCTGGATTCTACAAAACTGTCAACATTACCAACTTGTAATATCTTGATCAATTCTCTTCGTCACGCTTTATCTCCTCTAACTGAAGAATTTGTCGTGGTTCATGTACAACTATTCCTTGAGCAATTTTACGAAGTCGTGGTATTAATTTATGGAAATCAGTTTTCAGAATCACAGTGTTTACACCAACCCAACCTTTCTCACTTAAAGGACTAACAGTTGGTTTCTTTAGTGAAGGGAGTTCCTTGAGAAGTTTTTTCAGACTATTTTCTTTGATGTTTAGATACAAGTGCAAATATTTTTTTCCTTGTACTGCACCACTCATTAAAGTTACAATATCAAATATTTTTTCACGTTTGTTCTTATCTTTTAGTGATTGTTTGTTTGCAATCAAGTGTGCACTAGATGTCATCACAGTATCAATGATTTTTAGTCCATTTTGTTTTAAGGTTGTTCCAGTTTCTGTAACATCCATGATTGCATCCACATCTTCTGGAGGTTTAGCTTCTGTTGCACCAAATGATAAGTGAATTTGGACATTTTTGTTAGTTCCAACTCTCATCCAAGGAGTAATAATCATCGGATCCTTACTTCCAAATGCTTTTTTGTATGATTTGCAACTCTTGATGAATTTTGAAGCGTTTGTTAGATATTCAGAGGAGATACGCAGGATTTTTTTCTTTTTTGCATATGCTGCAATCATTTGATCAAAATTTTTGAATCTTAATGTGTCCGGAATTGCAATTACTAGCTTTATTTTTCCATATTCAAGATCAAGTAACGGTTCAACATCTGATTTTGTTTCATTGATCCAGTCTTTTCCAGTAATGCCTACATCATACAATCCATCAGAAACCAGATTAGGGATCTCTTGAGGCCTAAGCATTTTAACCATAATTTCAGGATCATCTAGAAAAACTCGATAAGTTCTACTTTTTCTATTAACACGAGTCCACGAGTTTTCAAGAAGCTTGAATGTAGCTTCTTCTAGACTGCCTTTTGGGATTGCAAATTTTACTTTGGACATTTCTATACGAACTACTATACGTAATATAATGGATGGTTAAAACAGGCAGAAAATTTTCTTTGGGTATTTTGTTAGGAATTACTTGCCTGTTTTCGAGCGTGTAATTTCATATGTCCCTTTTGTATTCCTTCAGTAACGAGAGCACGCATTGCAGCAAAATTCTGTGCCAAGCCTGTTGAAGCCATTATGCAAGCTAGATCTTGAACATTTGTCAATTGTAGAATTTTTGTACAGATTTTTGCAATAGGATGATCATTTGTTACTCCTCCAACAATACCAACAGACAATGGAATTTCAAATGTGCCAACTAAATTTCCTAAATCATCTTTTTTCCATTTTGTCAATGAACGATATTTTCCAGTGTGAGATGCATATGCATGCGCTGCAGCTTCTATTGCTCTACTATCCTGACCTGTTGCATTTGCAACTGAGATTGTTCCATTCATCACACCTTTGTTG
>CALBNQ010000125.1 GCA_937896495.1 uncultured archaeon
AAACATATGACTCTTGCAAGAACAATGCGTACTCTAACAATCATGGGAAGATCAGAAAATGAGGATAAGATAGATTTGGCAAAATTACTATACCCACCAATGCAGGCAGCTGATATTCATTCTTTAGATTTAGATATTGTTCATGCAGGAATGGACCAACGAAAAATTCACATGTTAGTAAGAGAAATTTTCCCAAAAATGAAATGGAAGGTCCCTGTTGCGGTACACCATTCATTGTTACCAGGATTAACACAACCAAAAGATGATACTACAACAGAACCAGGAAAAATGAGTAAATCAGATCCAAACTCTGGAATTTTCATACATAATACAGATGATGAAATTAGAAAGAAAATTGGGAAAGGTTGGTGTGAAGAAGGATTAACAGAAAATAATCCAGTTTTAGAAATTGCAAGACAGATTGTATTTCATGAATATGATTCAGTATCAATAGAAAGACCTGAAAAGTTTGGAGGAAATGTAACATACAATTCGTATGAAGAGTTGGAATCAGATTTTGCTCAAAAGAACTTACATCCAGGTGATTTGAAAAATACAATGGGAGAATACATGGTGAAGATAATCGCACCTATCAGAGATAAAATTTCATTGAGTAATGAATTGTTTGAATTAATTAAAAACAGTCACTAGTTTTTAATTTCTGGCTCTTCTAGATTATATTTTGATTTGTAACCACGTGGATTAATCATCAAATCCTTAAAGTTGTAAGTTGATGAATTGCCAACAATTACAGTACTAGTCATTCCTAACTCCTCAGCATAATTTTCCATGTGTTCTAAATCAGTCATAATTACAGTTTCAGATTCTCTATATGCTCCTTTAATTATTGCAACAGGTGTTGTTGGCGTTCTATATTTTAGTAATATTTGTCTTGTATCTTGTAACTGATGAATTCTTTTTTTACTTGCAGGATTGTAAATTACTAAAACAAAATCACCTTGTGCTGCAGCCTCTACTCTTTTTACAATTATTTCCCATGGAACCATTAGATCACTCATGCTACATACAGCAAAGTCTGTCATTAATGGCGAACCAATAATACTTGCACAAGAATTCAGTGCAGATATGCCAGGAATTAGTTCTACATGTAATCCGCTTTTTGGTTCCCATCCTGATTCAGCTAAAACCTCAAAGATTAATCCGGCCATTCCATAAATTCCAGGATCACCACTTGATACAAGTGAAACAATTTTTCCTTCCTTTGCCAAATCAATGCACTGATGTGCACGTTCAACTTCTTGTGTCATTGCATAACTGTGAATTTCTTTTCCTTCGATTAAATCCTGAACTAAATTGACATATGTAGTGTAACCTACAATGG
>CALBNQ010000126.1 GCA_937896495.1 uncultured archaeon
GTTTTAACTAATTAGTATTATGCCTAAAAAAATTAGGGATGTCTAATTAGTTGTATCTAATTTTCGTGTCGTTTAATAGAATCAAAAACAAGAATAAGATATGAATTTGTGGAATAAGTTTTGGAATTGGTATGAAAATAAAATTTTAGGTAGTATAATTTTGATTGCAGTAATTCAATTTATTCAAATTCCACATATGGTGTGGAATGCAGATATCATGTTAGAGGCAGGAATTGTATCAAGAGTGCATCCAATAATTGACTGGTTTTTGTATGGAGTAGATTTGATTGAAATTATTTCAATTGTCAATGTGGGAATGATAATGTATAGTTTGATTAAAAAAAGATATGCTAAAAAAAATATTTCAGTTGAAACTTCTTAATCTTTAGCGCCCCAAATTACTCTTTGTGGGAATGGAATTTCTATTCCGGCATTATCCAATGCTCGTTTAATGGTGGTGAGAAGAAGAGGTTGAACTTTACTCCAATCATCTCGAGGATGCCAAACTAACACCAAAATATTCACACTAGAATCACCCAATTCCTCAACTCTAAACTCAGGTTCAGGAATACAAAGAGCAAATGGCATAGTAGTTAGAATTTCATCAGTAATAACAGAAATTGCATTTTCAATATCATTTTTGTAAGAAATTCCAACCATAGATTCGGCACGTCGTACGGTTGAAACAGTTAGTGAACGAATGTTAGATGTAAAGAATTTCTCATTAGGAATTCTAATCACAGTTCCATCAAATTTTCGAATTTTGCTTGAGAAAGTTCCAATATCTAAAAGAGTACCAGAGATTCCCATATCAGGAAGTTGAATGGTATCGCCATGTTTTGCAGGTTTCTCAACAATTAAAAAAACACCAGAGATTAGATTAGATACAACAGATTGAGTAGCAAATCCAATTACTACTGCAAATATTCCACCTGCAACCATGATTCCAGATAAATCAATTCCTTGGCTTGAAGTGAACCCTAAAAATGAAATTATTAGTATTCCAAAATAGATTAGTTTACTGAGGTTTTGTGCAGTATCTTTTGGTAATGTGGGGGCATAATATTTTTGAAACAATAATTTTGCAATTTTTGCAAGTATGACACCACCTGCCATTATAATTCCCCCAATCAACAAAGAAAGTACAGTTAATTCACCAACAATTTGCATTTCAGATAAACTTTGAAGAAATTCAATAGTCATTATTCTAACCCCATTGTCATGCTAGTGTTAACAGTATTATCTTCCCAAGTAGGGGATTTAATCCAATCAGAATCGATAGGGATAATTTTTACATCAGCGATATTTACTAGTGCTCGTTTTTTCATAGTTATTTTTATTCCATCAATGATAGTTTTAGAATTTTCATAATATAGAGAATTATCAGTAATGGGGAAAATTACCTTACTAACAATTTGTCCAGAGGACAAAGTATTTTCTATAACAATTTTCATTACACCTTCTACATAAGGAATTGAATCACTGTAATCAGTAGCCAACGAAACTTTAGCATATTTACATAAAGTACCAGTATCAGGAGAACCATACAATCCAAATCTAGAATTCAAATGATTACAAGTAATCCAATCAAGAGGTTCACGATTAGAATCATGTATTAAGAAAATTCCAATTTCAATAGGGCAATGTACAAAAATACTTGCAGCCGAATGTTTACTAAGATAGATTTCTTTATCAAATTTTAAAAAAATATTATCTGTTCTTCTTGCGGGATGATTAAGTGGTCGAATTGGAGATAATTCAATTTTAAGTTTATTTGATTTTACAGGAATAATTTTTTCAGTAATTTTTCCTTCAGAATCTTCTCTAAAATACGAAAAAGTGTTATCACTGATTCTTTGAATTTTAATTTCAGTGTTTGGAAGAAATAAATCAAGATTATCATTTATGTCATATTCACCATAATTTGAAAAATTAATTTCAGAATCATTACGCATTGTTTTCATTTTTTAATTTGAAATCTAGAATTTATGCTCTCTTATTGAATGAGATCAAAATTTAGAAAAAATCATACATAGTTTTTTGCCTCAACATGTTAGATATTTCTCCATGAGAAAGCCATTCAGAGTTACTAATACTCATTTTTTGAGAGGCTATACGTAAAGCAGAATCAAAAGTTTCAGAAATGGTAGGATTTTGTTTCATCGCTTCGCGAATTCCTTCACGAACCTGCCAAACACCTACAGGAATTGCATATTCAGGCCTAATTTCCCTTAAAATTATCACACCTGCCTGAATTTTTTGTTTGTTTAGATATTCCAAAACACCTAATTTTGCAGCAAAATATGCACCTGCAATTGCTGGAGGGTGATCAATTCCACGGGCATCTTCTGAATCAGATCCAAAACCCAATACACCATTAGAATACCATGCTTCAATCATTTCATAAATCCAACGATGTGGAAATAAAACAACAGAAAAAATATTTCCCAAATGGGTGTAAGAAAATACTTTGCATGTATCAATCAAAGCATAATCTAAAATTTCATCTGTCAAATATTTTGAAATAATATCATCAGTAGCAGTAATGCTCCATTTAGTTGGAACAAGTTTTCTTTTTTGCCCAAGCATTCCAATACTAAAACATTTTTGTATTTTTGAAATTTCAATTCCAGAATTATATAATTTTAGTACTGCATCTTGAGCTTTCAAATCTTTATCATAAAATATTTTTTCAATTGATTTAACAGAAGAAGTGTAAGAAAATTTTGCAGATTTTATTTCTCCTACAGGTCCAAAAGGAGCACTTTCACCATCAAGTGAAATTTTTGGAGTAGTTGATTTTTGAAAAATTAAATCAGAATCAATTGGTTTTGAAGACATTGTGATCTCTTGAAGATTTTCAATATATCGCCCCTCGGTTTGATCAATGGCAATCTTTTGAGTTCCACGAACAAGATTCAATCTAAAATTAATAATTTCTTCCAAAGATTTGCCTTTCCAATTTTCAGGGCTATCAAGTAAACTTGTGTTACCATGAATTGGGGGAACCATTGGACCCACAAACACTTTTGGGTAATTGTAAGATCCTACAAAGACCGACGGGGGACTAGTGCCACTAATAGAATCAGATGAAAAAAGATTGCCATATTTTGATAATGATTCATGCCATTTTGCTAAAATGGAATTTCTAATATCTTGAGAACCAGAATGCAACAAAAGTTGTGTTTAAAATGAGCCTATTAATCCAACTTATTACAGAAATTGACAATTAGTGAATCATGTTATTGTGTTGGTTCAGGTTCTCTTTCATGTCCGCAATTAGAACAAGTTTCTTTTTCTTCAAAAAACTCTTCACCACAATTTCTACAAGACTGAGGCTTCATGATGAGGTTATAGAGTAATAGAATTTAAGAACTTAGTATAAGAAAGAAATATCAGAACGATAGTTTGGATTTTACTTAGTTTTATAATAAAAACAGTTCAAATAAAATTAAAAATCATCACTTCAGAAAGATAACCATATTCTATGAGTGTTGTGAGGGATTCAATTTGATTTTTTCTAATGTTTGATGTAATTCTTTAAGAGCCCATTCAATATCTGAAAAATCTTCATCAGATAATTTAGATTTCCATTTGTCTAAAACACTATTTGTTATTTCGGAACAATTGTAAATCAAATTCCAGAATGGATGATGTTCAGCAGTAGTATATGCCAATTCAGTAACATCATTTAATCCGTTTTGAGCTTTTGCCAAAGATGTAATCTGTTCTCCAAAAATTTTAATGATATTGTTTTCAAGATCTTTTTCAATTCTTAAAGGAGTGTTTAGTAATTCATGTTTTTTTGTTAAATCAAGTAAATCGTGATAAAAGTTTTCAAAGTTTGTCATATCAATTCAATCTTTGATGTTCTGCCAACATACATCTGTTAAAAACAACATCGATGCCCTCATTTCTTGCCAGTTCTTCAGCTTCTAAATTATGAATACCTTCTTGTAACCAAATAACTTTAGGTTTTTTCTTTATTGCATCCTTAACAAAGGCCAATACATCATCTGACGGTCTAAAAATTTCAATTATATCAACAGGTTCATTTATTTCTGAAATAGTAGAATAGCATTTTTTTGCCAAGATTTCATCAGTAGTAGGATTCACAGGAATAATATCAAAACCATGCTCAGAGAGATATTTAGGCACATAATGAGCAGCTTTTGATGGATTTTTGGACATTCCAATAACTGCAACTGTAGATAGTAAAAGAATATCATGAATTTGTTTATCAGTATGATCGTCTTGCTCCATAGAAGATTCACAAATTTGTAGAATATAATTTTTGAAAAAATGTCATCAAACAAAGGATATTTTAGCAGTAAAATAATTTGAGAGTCATGACTGAAGAGTCCAAAGAACTCATAGTTTTAGGTGCAATCAAACACGGAATTAAAAAATTTGATAAAATTCAGAAAATCACTCAGATCAAACCTGAAGAATTAAATTCAATTTTAGAATATTTAGAAAAAAAAGAATTCATTCAAGTAGAAGAAAAAAAGGGGTTGTTTGGAAAAAAAGTTGAAATTACATCTACTGAAAAAGGTTCAAGAGAAGTTGATGAACAAGTTCAAAAATTACAAACAAAGTGGGGACAGATGGCAGCAATTTACAAGACAGGAGATAAAGAGAAATTAAAAGAAGAGATGGAGCAAAATAAATCATTTTTCCCTATGATGATGTTTTTTGGAGTAATGGATATGATGATGTTTTCTATGATGTTTGGTATGATGGGTATGGCAATGTCAGACTATGTTCCAACAGAAAGCATGCCTGAAGGAGGAGATCCAGGAATGGATGATGGAGGTATGGATAGTGGAATGGATGATGGAGGATTTGATTTTGATATTGGGTTCTAGTGTGTATTTTATACTTGGAATTTAATTATAAAATAATTGATGTATAATTCATTTGATAGTCCAGGATTAGTCAAAGTGCTTACATTTTTGCAAACTCACAATACAGAATATTTGTCAGGTCAAGATTTGAGTGATGTTTTAAGAATTAGCAGGGTTGCAATATGGAAACATATCAAAAAAATTCAAGAGTTAGGATATACAGTAGAATCAAAACAAAAACTAGGATACAAATTGATTTCAAATTCAGATTTATTGTTACCTTGGGAAATTACATCAGGTCTTAAAACAGAGGTTATTGGACAGCAAGCATACTATTTTGATTCAATAGAATCTACACAAATTCAGGCATTAAAAATGATCAAGGATGAAAATAAGAATGGCGCAATTATTGTGGCAGCAGAACAAACAGGAGGTAAAGGAAGAATAGGTAGAAAATGGATTTCCCCCAAAGGAGGATTATGGTTTTCAATCATACTTTATCCAAAATTTGACATTTCCATTACAACATTATTTCCAATTGCATCAGCACTAGCATTATCAATTGCAATAGAGAAAACATTTGAAATCAAACCAGAGCTAAAATGGCCAAATGATCTGACCATAAAAGGTAAAAAAATTGCAGGTATGTTAGTAGATGTTTCATTAGAATCAAATAAAATTGAAAGTCTGGTATTAGGGACGGGAATAAATTTTGATGTTAATGTAAAAGAAATTGAAAAAACACTTAAAAAAATACCAAATTTTTATGGACTTGCATCACTCAGTGAACAAAAAAAGAAAATTAAACCAATTGAATTAATTCAATCATTTTTAATTGAATTAGAAAAAATATACAAATCACTAGAAAATAGGCAGACAGGTAAAATCATTTCAGAATGGACAAAAAGATCAGCAACAATTGGTAAAATAGTAGAATTAAACACAATTAATGGGAAAATAAAAGGTAAAGCAACTAGAATAGATAATGACGGAGCACTAGTAGTGTCGGAAAATAAGAAAAATCATAGAGTGATTGCAGGAGATATCATGCACCTCTCAAAATAAATTATTTTTTTGACTTTGGTTTTGACTTTGGTTTTGACTTTGGTTTTGACTTTGGTTTTGAC
>CALBNQ010000127.1 GCA_937896495.1 uncultured archaeon
TATCATTACCATTTGAATCATTTGCTATCAAAGATGAAACTGAAACCTATCAAAAATTTGGTCTTAAAATTACCCTGAATGATGATACAAATCAATTATACTGGCCTGAAGCAGATGCAACTGAACAAATGATTCCTCCAATTATAACAATGGTTCAAGAAGAGCTTGAACTCATAATGGACATCATAAGGGAATAAATATCGATGAGGTAAAGATAGTACATGATTCCACTCTCAGGAGATATTCCAAACGCAAAAGGTGTAGTATGTGAAAATATTGATTCAAACTCAATTGCACGTGGAACCTCTACATTGAAACGCGGTTTTGCACATATGCTAAAAAATGGTGTAGTGATGGATGTCACCACTGTTGAACAAGCTCAGATAGCTGAAGAAGCTGGAGCAGTGTCTGTTATGGTTTTAGACAAATTACCTTCTGATGTAAGAAAAGCAGGTGGTGTAGCAAGAACTGCAAGTATTAGAATTATAGAAGAAATCATGGACCATGTTACAATTCCTGTAATGGCAAAATGTAGAATTGGTCACATGTATGAAGCCAAAGTACTTGATGAGACTAATGTTGATATGATAGATGAATCAGAAGTTCTAACACCTGCTGATGAATATCATCATATATGGAAATGGGATTACACTACTCCATTTGTCAATGGTGCGCGCTCTTTAGCTGAAGCATTAAGACGAATTGAAGAAGGTGCTGCCATGATTCGTACTAAAGGTGAACCTGGAACTGGAAATGTTGCAGAAGCAATCTATCATATTAAAAAAGTCAATGAAGAATTACGTGCAATCAAAAGCATCTATGACTCTGATGATAAACAAGATCTTGTAAAAATGGCTAGAGAGTTCAAAGTATCTTATGATTTAGTTGAAGAAACTGCAAAGATTGGAAGACTTCCAGTTGTAAATTTTGCAGCAGGTGGAATTGCTACTCCTGCAGATGCTGCATACCTCATGTCTCTTGGTTGTGATGGAATCTTTGTTGGTTCAGGAATATTCAAAGCTGAAGATGCACAAGAGCGTGCTCGTGCAGTTGTTCTTGCAACAACATTCTGGGAAGAACCAGATAAAGTAAAAGATGCTCAAAAAATGATTGATGAAAGACAATCTCTTCTTGGTTTAGATGTAAAAAATTTAGAATTAAAAATGCAAGATAGAGGTAGTACTGTTTGAGTAAAATCAAAATTGGCGTACTTGCAGTACAAGGAGATGTCACTGAAAATTTTCTGGCAACTATGGCTTCTATGAGTGAATTAGGTATTGACGGTTCTGTTATTCAGGTTAAAACTGTAGAACAAATTTCTGAACTTGATGGATTAATAATTCCTGGAGGGGAAAGTACTGTAATTGGTCAAATGTCTCTTGTCAATGGTGCAATAAAAAAAATTAAAGAAAAAATTGAATCTGGAATGCCTGTATTTGGAATTTGTGCCGGAATGGTATTCTTATCTAAAAATTCTCAAGATCGAGTGGTAGGAAATGTTGATCAACCTCTTTTAGATATTCTAGATGTAAAAATTGAAAGAAACTCTTTTGGTAGGCAAAAAGATTCCTTTGAAGCAAATATCTCAATGGAGCCAATTGGAATTTCTTCTTTCAATGGTGTCTTTATTCGTGCGCCTTCAGTATCTGAGACTGGTTCAGATGTAGAAATACTAGCAAAATTTAATGAAAAAATCGTCGCAGTTAAGCAAGGAAATGTAATTGCTACAGCATTTCATCCTGAACTCACAAAGGATACATCATTACACAAATCATTTGTAAAATTGGTTGATAATCAGTCCTAATCAGTTTCTAAATTATGCATTGCAATTAGATCTTTTCTAAACTGACTTAAACTATCTGGAATATCTACCTTGATGGAATCCTTTAAAGATAAATTGTTCTGTTTTTTCTCATTCCAAATTTTGGAATTAAATTC
>CALBNQ010000128.1 GCA_937896495.1 uncultured archaeon
ATCTGCTGCTGTAAATTAAATCCAATTTACACGTTTTAAATTAGGATTATGAGTGATAATAATAAAATGAATGAAACTATGATCGGCGCAACTGCGCTAATGAAAGCATTGGAAAAAGAAGGAGTAAAGGAAGTCTTCGGTCTACCGGGAGGTGCGAACCTTCCAATGTATGATGAATTGGGGAAAAGTAACATTCGTCATATCTTAGTAAGACATGAACAATCTGCTGCACATATGGCAGATGGTTTTGGTAGAGTTAGCAGAAAACCTGGTGTATGTTTTGCAACTTCTGGCCCTGGTGCAACAAATTTGTTAACTGGAATTGCAACTGCTCAGGCAGATTCTGCACCAATGGTTGCAGTTACTGGACAAGTACCTGTTGCAATGATTGGAAAAGATGCATTTCAAGAAAGTGATATAATTGGAATGGCAAATCCTGCATTGAAATATTCATACCAACCTAGAACTCCTGAAGAAATTCCAACAATGGTTAAACAAGGATTCTACATTGCTGAAACTGGCAGACCTGGTCCTGTATTATTAGATATTCCAAAAGATGTTCAACAAAATGAAGGTAATATCCCATTTCCTGATGAAGTTAGAGTTCCTGGATATCATCCATGGACTGATCCTGACATGCAAAACACTATGCGCGCCGCAGAAATGTTATTGTCTGCACAAAAACCAATTATTCTTGCTGGAGGTGGCGTAATAATTTCATCTGCATTTGCAGAATTACAATCAATAGCTGAATTATTAATGATTCCTGTAGTAACCACCTTCAAAGGTAAGGGTGCATTTCCTGAAAACCATCCTTTATCATTAGGGCCAATTGGAATGCACGGACATGCTGAAGCTAATAAATTAATGACTGAAGCTGATTGTGTATTAGCAATTGGTACGAGATTTTCAGACCGTTCTGTAGGAACATTTGAAGAATTTGAAAAGAACTTGAAAATTATACACATGGATGTTGATCCTGCAGAAATTGGAAAGAATCAAACAACTTCTGTAGCTGTAGTTGGTGATGTTCGTACATCTTTGAGAATTTTAGGAAAATTATTGATGGATAAAGCAGTAAGAACTTCGGATAACAATCCTTGGTTAAAACATGTTAAAGAAACAAAACAGTATTGGCGTGAAAATTTAAAAATACATCCAGGAGAAATGGGTGCTGCAAAAATTC
>CALBNQ010000129.1 GCA_937896495.1 uncultured archaeon
CTGTTGCACCATTCCCAACAACAATTTGTTTTTTTGGAACACCAGTAAACCATGACAAATTTGTCCGTAGGTTAGAAGAGTTTGGATCAGGATACTCTGAAATCAAATTCAGTTGTTTTTTCAAATAACGTTTTACTCCTGGATGGCACCCTAGTGGGTTTACATTTGAACTAAAATCAATCACATTCACATCATGGTTTTTTGTGCCATATTTGCCCCCATGTGAGGCTGGAATATGTGACTGCGCTGGTTTGTTTGGATGAATTTTCATATTGTAGATTGTCAGTTGGTAATTTAGTGTGTTTTGGTTAGTGCTAACGATTATTAATTGAAAACTTGAAAGTGACTCATGAAAAAGAAAGTAGCCATCATAGGTGTAACTGGAGCAGTTGGTCAAGAGTTTGTCCAATCCTTAAATGACCATCCATGGTTTGAGGTTACCCAGATCGCCGCATCAGAGCGTTCTGCTGGAAAAAAGTACATTGATGCTATAAGAGATGACAATGGAATAGTTGCTTGGGATGTTGGTGGAGAGATTCCAGATTACATAAAGGAGATGCCAGTTTTAACAATTGATGAGATTAACATTGCAGAATTAGATTTAGTTTTCTCAGCAGTAGAATCACAGGCTGCAAGAGATATTGAGACAAAATTTGCAAAAGATCTTCCTGTAATCTCAACTTCATCTGCATATAGATATGAAGAGGATGTTCCAATACTTATTCCAGGAGTAAATGATGAGCAGGCAGAACTGCTTGAAGTTCAAAAGAAAAATCGTAACTGGAAAGGTTGGGTAGCACCACTACCAAACTGTACAACTACTGGTTTAGCTATAACACTAAAACCACTACTTGACAAGTATGGTGCAAAGAAAGTCCTCATGACTTCAATGCAAGCAATATCTGGTGGTGGAAAGACTGGTGTATCTGCGATGGGAATTACCGATAACATACTTCCATACATTCCAAAGGAAGAAGGTAAAGTAAGAAAAGAGACAAGAAAGATACTAGGTAAACTAAAGGATGGCAAGATTGAAGATGCAGACATTAGAGTTAGCTGTACATGTACACGTGTTCCCGTAATAGATGGG